>DAORKB010000130.1:0-9538 GCA_035439365.1 Bacteroidia bacterium | reverse complement strand
AAAATATCCAAACTATGAAGCAGTTATTCCGAAAGAAAACCCGAACAAACTTACTGTTGATCGCGTCTCTTTTTTAAACTCAATCAAACGCGTTTCTATTTTTTCCAACAAAACAACGCATCAGGTAAGATTAAAAATTGCTGGTAGTGAATTAAGTATTTCTGCCGAAGATCTTGATTTTGCAAATGAAGCAAGTGAACGTTTAACGTGTCAATATGCAGGAGAAGACATGGAAATAGGATTTAACTCTAAATTTTTAGGTGAGATGTTGAACAACTTAAACTGTGAAAACGTTAACCTTGAAATGAGTGCGCCTAATCGTGCCGGAATTTTGTTACCAACTGAAAAAGAAAATCCATCTGAAGACATTTTAATGCTGGTGATGCCTGTAATGTTAAATAGCTAATACTTTTTTTATAGAAAAGCCGTTTCTCAAATCGAGTAACGGCTTTTTTTTTGCCTGATTATTAATTAATTTTAGACTGTACCATATTTTTTAACATCCCCCCATTTATGAAATTACGCACGCTTACGTTTTATATGCTTGTTTTAACAAGCTTCTGTTCTTTCGCTCAAAACCAAACAACCAAAATTGATAGCATTGTTTCAGAAGGTATTAATCGTACCTATCGCTTATATATCCCCAAAAGTTATGATGTAACAAAATCAAGTTCACTGGTAGTTGATTTGCATGGATATACCTCTAATGCAGAGCAAGAGCAATACTATTCAAATTTTAAATCAATTGCAGACACCGCTAATTTTTTGGTTGTATATCCAAATGGTACAAAATTATCAAACGGAGATCAATTCTGGAATGCCGGTTTATCACCTTTGCTTATCAACGATGTAAATTTTATTTCGGAATTGATAGATAAAATTAAAGCAGGTTATTCAATTGATTTGAATAGTGTTTATGCGTGTGGCATGAGCAACGGTGGTTTTATGAGCCAGACATTAGCATGTGCCTTAAATAATAAGATTGCAGCGATTGCTTCTGTAACCGGTAGCATGTTCATATCACAATATGGTACTTGTGTTCCTGGTAGAGTGGTACCCGTGCTCCAGATTCACGGAACGGCAGATAATACCGTACCATATCAAGGAAATAACCAGATGATAGCGATCGACACACTCATGAAGTTTTGGGTAAGACATGATCAATGCAATGCTGTACCTGTTATTGATAGTGTACCTGACATCAGCAAAGCGGATAGTTGTAAAGCAGTTCATTATGTATATGAAAATGGGTTACAGGGATCTACCTGTGAGCTTTACAAAATTATTGGTGGTGGCCATTCCTGGCCAGGATCCCCATTTAAAATAGCAGTCACCAACCAGGACTTTAACGCATCCGAAAAAATATGGCAGTTTTTTAGAAAATATAAATTAAACAATTTGCTGAGTGTTCCGAAATCGGATAATGAAACGGTTGTTACAATGTATCCCAATCCGTGTATTGATCAGCTATATATAGAAACGCAACAGTTGAAGAGTATTGCAATAATGGACATAACAGGAAAAATTGTAATTCAATCATTACAACCGCAAATTGATGTGCGGAACCTTGTGCAAGGATTATATTTTGTCCATATTACTACGAAAAACGGAGAGGTAGTGAAGAGATTAGTGAAATAGATTTCCATAAAGTCAAAGAAAAAACGAAGAGGATACTCTTCGTTTTTTCTTTTTATATGGCCGTGAACACATTTAATTTTGAGCGATAGTTGTGATATCGCAATTTGCGATACGGTTTGAACTAAGCCATATCAAATTTTGAGATGCCAAATGGTACTTGCAATTTGGAGGTCACAATTTGTGACCTCCAAATCGGACATGATGGGATTACGTTACAGCCCTTTTTGTTTTACAGAACAAGGGGTTGCAATGTTATCAAGCGTGTTGAATAGTAATAGAGCTATTGATGTAAACATTAAAATTATGCGAATCTTTACTCGAATTCGGCAAATGTTAACGGATAATACCGAATTGCGTTTAGCTATTGAAAAATTAGAAAGAAAATCTGAAAACAACACTCAAAACATTGAAGTTGTTTTTAAGTATCTGGACGAGTTGATTGAAAAGAAGGATAATTCCCAACCAAGAAAAGCAATAGGTTATAAAATACCTAGAAAGAAGAAAAATTAAATTTTTTGGAGCTCGCAAATCGCGACCTCCAAAAAACGCTCTAACATTATCCCAACACATACGCAGTTTCATGCTTTATTTCAGTCATAATAAACGAACTCTGCACATTGGCAATATTTTCCATAGCAGCTAATTTATTTACAAGTAATTGTTTGTAGTCATTCATATTATCAACAACTATTTTTATCAGATAATCATAGGCACCCGCCACGTGATAACATTCCATGACCTCAGGAAAAGAACGCAAGGCCTGCTCAAACTGTTTTAATAATGGCGCTGAGTGCAAACGCAGCGTAACGGTACAAAATGCGGTACACGTTTTACCGATTATTTGCGGATCCAATAGTGCAACATACCCTTTGATCACTTTTGTTTTTTCGATTTTTTTTAAACGCTCATAAGTAGGTGTGACAGATAATCCTATTTTATCTGCAATCTCCTTCGTATTTAAACGCGCATCTTTTTGCAACAGGCGTAAAATCTTTTTATCAATTGTGTCCAATGTTTTCATGCTAGTTTATTTTATCTGATTATTAATATAAAAATACCATATTTAGTTTATTAAAACTATAAATTCATTATTTAATAGTTTATTTTATCTGTATTTTAATAATTTATAGGTTATTGGTTTTATATCCTATAATTTTAGAGAAAAAATATACGAGCTCTCTATGTTAACCTTATCCGACGAATGCACATTACATGCATTACTTGAAAAGGTAAGCCAAAAATCCAATAATTTTTTAGGCTTCCCTGTTTCAAAAGACTTTGATTACTTACAATTGATGCCTTTTTTACAGTATCCATTGAACAACCTTGGTGACCCATTTGTTGAATCAACCTATGGTGTAGATACCAGGGAAATTGAAAAAGAAGTGATTCATTTTTTTGCGGATTTATTCCGGGCAGAACCCGACAATTATTGGGGATATGTTACCAATGGAGGGTCTGAAGGAAATTTATATGGATTGTATCTGGCCCGCGAACTTTATCCGAAAGCGATGATTTATTATTCGGCAGCAACACATTATAGTGTACAAAAAAATATTCACTTGTTGAATATGCCAAGCATTGTTATAAAAACACAGCCTTCAGGTGAAATGGATTACACCGATTTTTTAGCAACCCTTAACATGAACAGGCACTTGCCTGCAATCGTTCTTGCAAATATTGGAACGACCATGACGGAGGCACGTGACAATGTTGGAAGAATCAAAAAGATTTTAAAAGAAAATGCAATTCAACAGCATTATATACATGCGGATGGTGCGCTATCCGGTGGCTATAGCGCATTTATAGAACCACGGCCTTCGTTTGATTTTCAGGACGGAAGTGATAGCATAGCCATCAGCGGGCATAAATTTTTTGGTGCTCCATTCCCATTGGGACTTGTACTTGTCAAAAAAAACAACCGCGACCGGATTGCAAAAGCGGTTTCCTATATAGGCAGTAGTGATACGACCATTACCGGCTCAAGAAATGGTTTAAGTCCGCTTATTTTATGGTATAGCATTAAACGTTGGGGAGTAGAGGGGTTAAAAAAAAGAGTAACACACAGTCTTGAAATTGCTGCATATACACAAAACGAATTAAACAAAATTGGAATCAACGCCTGGAGAAATCCAAACAGTTTTACCGTTGTATTTCCCACACCTAAAAAAGCAATAAAAGATAAATGGCAATTGGCTAGCGAAGACGGGATGTCTCACATTATTTGCATGCCCAATGTAAACAAATCGCAAATTGATGCGTTTATCAATGATGTGTTAAACGGAATAACAAATCCGCAACAATCGGCAGAACTGTTTTTGGCAGAAAGGGGAGGTTGCCTGCTGTAGATACTGGTTACAACATTTTCAAGACTTCATCACTCAACGGACTTATTGCTGCCGAATAAAATTTGAGGAGTTGTCCTTTTTCATCAACAAGGTATTTACAAAAGTTCCAACTTGGTGCTTCTGTGTTCCATCCGTTTTGCTCAGCTTGTGTAAGCCACTGGTAAAGCGGATTTTGATCAGGCGGTAATACACTTGATTTGGCAAATAACTGAAAAGTAACACCATAATTTTTTTGACAAAAAGAACCAATTTCCTCATTTGTACCTGGTTCCTGACCACCAAAATTATTTGCAGGAAATCCCAGCACAGTAATTTTGTTGCCTTGCGTTTGATGAAGGTGTTGAAGCTCTTCATATTGTGGCGTGTAGCCACATTCCGATGCAGTATTCACAATGAGTAACTTTTTTCCTTTGTATCTGCTAAAATCAATCTCCTGGCCATCAAGCGTCTTTATTTTTAAGTCATAAATTGATTTTTTTGAAGTTGCGGGTGTAGTTGTATTCATGATGACATGTTTTTTTGCAAATAATAAGAGTAACCAATATTTTAATTTTTTCATGCGTTATCGTATGATTCTAAGTTTCGCAAACTTAATTAATAACTGTTTGGGGCCAACGCCATCAAATGAAACGGTAGCCTTGTTATTCGGAAACACACCTTCCATTGCTACAACTTTTCCATTCCCAAAACGTTCGTGCTCCACTTCCATACCTACTTGTAAATCTCTTAAACTCTCGGTGTCAAAATCGCTGGTTGCTTTTGATGCCGTATTTACTTTAACTAATTTTTTCCCAATTACCGGGCGCTGTACAAATGTTTCTTTGGGTTTTGTTGTACCTGTATTCAGTTTTGTTTTAGGCGTGTATGTTTGCTCTGTATACAAAGATGATGTATTTTCCAAAGGAAGCTCTACATATTTTGAATCCAGTTCTTCGATGAAGCGGCTCGGTTCTGAATAAATCAAATTACCCCAACGATAACGGGAGGTAGAGTAGGTAAGGGTTACTCTTTTTTCTGCCCGTGTAATGGCAACATAGAATAAGCGGCGTTCTTCTTCCAGTTCAGGACGTGATGTTAATGCTAGTTGCGAAGGGAATAAATTTTCTTCCAGCCCAACAATATAAACATAAGGAAACTCCAGTCCTTTGGCCGCATGAATGGTCATCAATACAACTCTGTTTTTATCTTCTTCGGTTTCGTTTTTTTTGTCGGCATCGGTCATCAATGCAATATCTTGCATGAATATATTGAGTGTGGGTTCTGTTGTAAAAACAGGAGGTGTTGCCGCTTCTTCTTCTGTTGGAAAAAGTAAACCATTATCAAATGCTGTTAAATTGGCTTTTGGTTCCGGAGCAATACCATTTTCTTCGGGTGTGTCAGCAGTTTCAATGATCTGCTCAATTTCCAGTTCGCTTTCTGTAAACTCCTTTAAACCATTCAATAACTCTTGTATGTTTTCATGACGACTTACACCTTCAGGTGTTTTATCAGCATATAAATCTTTTAAAATGCCGGAATGAATAGCAATATGCTGCCCTAAATCAAATGCATTATGCGTTTTCAGCATAGCCGAAAAGCTTTTGATCATTGTTGCGAATTCATCCACTTTTATTTTAGCACTCGAATTTAATCCGATATCAAATTCATTGATGTTTTCAATAACTCTGAAAAGGCTGATGTTATGGTCATTTGCAGCAACGATAATACGGTCGAGTGTGGTATCACCAATGCCTCTTGCAGGATAGTTAATAATACGTTTTAATGATTCCTCGTCATTGTTATTAATGGTTAAACGATAATAAGCCAGCAGATCTTTGATCTCTTTACGTTGATAAAAGGAGAGACCACCATAAATACGATATGGAATGTTTTGTTTGCGCAAGGCTTCCTCCATGGCACGCGACTGGGCATTGGTGCGGTACAAAATAGCAAAATGACGGTTGTGTGCCCGTTCATTCATTTTTGTTTCAAAAATAGAGCTGGCTACAAAGTTTCCTTCGGCACTATCCGACTCGGTACGTACTACTTTAATGAGTTCACCATCTGCATTGTCTGTAAAAACATTTTTCTTTAATTGCTCCTTGTTTTTTGAAATAACGGCATTGGCGGCACCTACAATGTTTTTGGTGGAACGATAATTTTGCTCCAGTTTAAAAATTTGCAATTCCGGATAGTCCTTTTCAAAATTGAGGATGTTCTGGATGTTTGCTCCACGGAATGCATAAATACTTTGCGCATCATCACCTACTACACAAATATTGCGGAAAGCGGCAGCCAATTGTTTTACAATAACATACTGTGAAAAGTTCGTATCCTGATACTCATCTACTAATATGTATTTGAATTTGTGTTGGTATTTATGCAATACGGCCTGGTGATCCCTTAAAAGAACATTCGTATTAAAAAGCAGATCATCAAAATCCATGGCACCGGCTTTAAAGCAGCGGTTGGTGTAAATTTGATAAATGATCCCCATTTTAGGTTTTACCGCCATACGATCCTCCTCCTGTATTTGAGGATTATTAATATAAGCAGAAGCGGAGATCAGGTTGTTTTTAGCAGCAGAAATACGTGAAAGTACGCTGCTGGGTTTATATACCTTATCATCTAACCCCTGTTCTTTTAAGATGGTTTTGATCAAACTTTTTGCATCATCGGTATCATATATGGTAAAATTAGGGGGGTAGCCTATTTTTTCTGCTTCAGACCTTAATATACGTGCAAAAACAGAGTGAAAAGTGCCCATCCAGATATTTTTTGCTTCGCCGGCACCCACTATTTTGGCAATACGTTCTTTCATCTCCTTTGCAGCCTTATTCGTAAAGGTAAGGGCAAGGATATTAAAAGGGTCGGCTCCCTTTTTCATTAAATGAGCAATACGATAGGTGAGCACACGTGTTTTCCCTGAGCCGGCTCCGGCAATGATCATAACTGGTCCTTCTGTACATTCCACAGCATCCCGTTGAACCGGGTTTAACTCATCAAGGTAGTTTTGTGACATAAATAGGCGAAAGAAAGGGTTTGGTTAATTTTTGAATGAGTTCAAAGTTACAGTTATTCGCGGAAAGAATGAATTCTGTTGATAACTGATGAGGAAATTTTAAGGATTTATCGATCAATAGGGTATTGTTAATAAGTCGGTGAGGAAATTTTTTCGTTGTTTAAAAATAAATTTTTTCCAGTCCTATGGCCAATAAAGAAGGATAGGTGCGGCATTTCGCTTGCTGAACCGGATAAAATTTTCGCTTTGGAATTTTAATATATTTACCGCAAACTGAATAGAATACGCAACTTTTGTTGGATGGGGGCAGTATAACGGGACAATATCGGGTAGAAAAACGACGACAACCAAAGGTTGTTTTGATGACTAGATAAAATTTTAAGTACAAGTATTCACCAAATCCCTATGCATATGAAACGATTGCTACTCCTATTCATCAGCTCTCTCCTGGTTATTTCAACCGCAAATGCACAGACCTACAAGTTGACAAGCGGTAACAGTGGTAAAACATATACGACCTGTAAGGGAATGTTTACCAGCTCTAACTACACAGTCGGACCCAGTAACTATTACACTGGCAGTGACGATGGCAGAACGATCACCTTCTGCTCCGGAGGCGGTCTGATCAGGATCAATTTTAATTATGCGAATTTCGATGGCAGCGACTATCTGGAAATATATGATGGACCCTCTACAGCTTCCACAAAGGTAAAAACACTTTCTGGAACCAATAATGATCACGTGTATGTTACCAGTTCAGGTACCTGCCTGACATTCCGCTTCAGAACATTCATAGGAGCCGGTTTTTATTCTTTTGCAAACGGCTGGCAGGCATTTTTAGGTTGTACACCCAGTGGTTGCAATGGCAATTTACCTGCTTCCGACGTGTGCTCTTCCGCACCCGTTATTTGTAATTTGGATGGGTACTGCGGATCAACCAGCGGATGGTATACAGCAGATAACGTGAGCACTCTTGAATCTGCATTGATGAGTTGCAGCACTGGTGGCTGGACTATCCAGAATAATTCCTGGCTGGCCTTTATAGCTAATAGCACAACAGCAGCTTTTACTATTAAATCCAGCAACTGTTCAGATGCATCAAGAGGTATACAAGCCGTTGTACTTGCTACTACCAACTGCACATCCTTTACGTTGAAATCAGGCTGTGTATACGACGGAACAGGTACTTTTTCACTTACCGCCACAGGGCTTACTGTGGGAACGAAATATTACATCATGATTGATGGAGGATTTGGTAATGATTGCGATTATACCGTGTCCGCAAATACAGGTGTAGAAACAGTTACTGTATCATCCAATCTATCTACTATTTGTGAGGGGCTAAGTGTTAACCTTTCGGCAACGGGTGGTTCATCTTATCAATGGTCGGATGGTGTGAATACTATCCCTGCAGGAGCGAATGTTACCGTTAGTCCAACCACAACCACAACATATACATGTACGGTAGTTGGTACTTGTGAAACACAATACCCAACTATAAAAATTACGGTGAAACCAAAACCAGTTGCAACAGCTACACCGAATACAATGACATTTTGTTCGGGTGGTGCAACGAGCATTGCATTATCAAGCTCGTTAGGAGGTACAACATACGCATGGACGGCATCTGGTTCTGCAAACATTTCAGGCTTGTCTCCAGCTACTGGAAGCAGCAACCCAATTGCACATACGTTATCAACAACCAATGCAAGTGCAGCAACTGCAACATACACGATTACCCCAACAGCCAATAGTTGTGCAGGAAATGCCATCACCGTTCCGATTACAGTTAATGCGGTTCCAACACTTACTGTAACACCGACTTCACAAACATTTTGTTCCGGGGGTACAACGGGTATTGCGCTAACAAGTAATGTAGCAGGTACAACTTATGGTTGGACCACAACCACCGTTACCAATGTAAGTGGGTCCTCAACTCCTGGAACGGGTACACCGATTGCGCAAGCATTAACAGCAACTGCTACAACTGCAGGTACTGTGGTATATGAAGTAACACCAACATCTCCGGCAGGTTGTGTGGGTACGAAGAAAACAGCAACAATTACGGTGAACCCAAGACCAACCATAACACCAGTGGTTAATGCTTCCGCGATTTGTTCAGGAAGTAGTACATCCATTGGTCTGCAAAGCGATATAGCAGGTGCAACATACACCTGGACGGTTGCAGTTACAGGTGGTTTAACAGGTGCTTCAAATGGTAGCGGATCTAACATCGTTCAAACATTAAATACAAACGGAACCACTACTGGTACAGCTGAATATACGATTACAGCAACCACCTCAAACCCTGCAAATTGTACTAACTCAGCTGTTACAAAAGTGCTCATTACAGTTTATCCAATTCCAACAATTAGTATCGGTGCAACATCTGCTACTATTTGTAACGGAGGATCAACACAGCTTACAGCTACTGTTGCTCCTGCAGGTGGTACATTTTTATGGACTCCTGGTAACTCAACAGCGAATCCAATAACTGTTTCACCAACTTCAACAACATCATACAATTGTCAATATACAGTAAATGGTTGTT
>DAORKB010000129.1:0-9543 GCA_035439365.1 Bacteroidia bacterium | reverse complement strand
GTTCTGCGGTTTTTTATTCAAATCTTTAAAAATGAATTTTTAGAACCCACCTTTAAATATAAATGAAAATTTCAATCTTACAAAAAGGCATTGCAGGCTTTTTCATAATTGTTTTGATGTTAGGAGCCTGCAAAAAGGAAGAACCTACACCAGCTGAACCAATAATTGATGATGTTACCATTGTACCACAGGGTAGTATTCGTATTGGTGATAGCTTACCGAATGGCGAATTAAAAACCAGCTCTCCCAATATTGACCTTTTTATTGATAGCAATTTTACTTCATATGCTGATAAAGCTGCGTATCTGGATGTAAACGCAGATGGAAAAATTGATTTTGAAGTTTCCCTGACTTGTTTAATTTCCTATCACCCACGAGGAGTTGGAGCTAGCAGTCAAATTGTAATAAAACCATTGAATGATTACAGTTTTATTTTAACTGATTCGGTCTTTTTTGTTGATATTTGGGAAAACGATACGCTCATTGCGCATAATCCCCAACCCCGGTTATTCCCTAAACCGTTTTCGAAAGGTGAAACAATACATGCTGCTGATAGGTGGAGAAACTATTTGATTGGAGGAGATTATCAGTATCTTTTGCTTTCAACGGATATCGTAAGAGGTGATCCTATGCATTTTAAAGGATTTGCTGGTGCGTGGAGAGATGTGAAGGATAAATATATTGGTATTAAATATAATAAATCGCTAGGATGGATAAAGATTAGTATCCCTTCTCCATCACATGTTATTATATCTGAAATTGCTTTAAATTATTAATCTTAATGAATTACGGAATCTGAGGTTAATTTAAGAAAACGAAATAACCTTAAGCCATTACTCTTTTCGTCCTACCCGAATAGGATTTGGCTCCTTTGGCTTTTCTTCTTTTTTATAGGAACTGCCATAAACAAGAACAGCAACCATAATGATTGCTGTTTTCGTAAAGTTTTTCATGATTTTATATATTTAAGAGTTCTGCGTTTTCAACGCTTTCACTTTAAATAACTCCTTTAGCTTCTCAATAGTATAATCAATCTCTTCTTTTTTAGTGTATTTGCTAAATGAAAAGCGAACAGATGGTTGATCTACCGGAGCTCCTACTCCTTGCAATACGTGAGAACCTTTGTTTGTTCCTGATGAGCAGGCACTACCACCGGATGCAGAAATACCAGCGATATCCAGACTAAACAACAGCATTTCCGCATTTTCTGTTTTTGGGAAACGTACATTTAATACCGTATACAAACTGCTTGCCAGTGAACCATTGAACGTAACACCAGGAATGTTTTCTTTCAATTGTTCGATCATGTATTCTTTAATAGCACCAATATTTTTCTGATGTTTTTCTACATCACGTAAAGCAAACTCTAGCGCTTTGGCTAAACCAACAATACCATATAAGTTTTCGGTACCACCACGCATGTTGCGTTCTTGTGCACCACCGTAAATCAATGGATTTATTTTCACATTTCCATTGATGTAAAGCATTCCAACTCCTTTTGGTCCGTGAAATTTATGAGGGGCACAAGTAATAAAATGCACATGAATATTCTTCAAATCGATGTTGTAATGTCCCATCGTTTGCACTGTATCCGAATGAAACAAGGCATCGTATTTTTTACAAAGCTCCCCTACTTCTTTAATCGGTAGTAATGTTCCCAGCTCATTGTTAGCATGCATCAATGAAACCAGTGAACGCTCATTTTCCTGAAGCAATTGTTCCAAATGCTTTAGATCCACTTGTCCTTCAGGTGATACATTTACAAAACTCAATTTGATAACACCTTTGCTTTCCAGCGCCTCTAATGTATGCAATACCGCATGATGCTCAATTTTTGTAGTGATGGCGTGTTTTATCCCGACATCCTCAATGCTGCAGCGAATGGCCATATTATCTGCTTCGGTACCACCGGAAGTAAAAAATATTTCAGAAGGCGATGCATTCAATAATTTGGCAACCGACTTACGTGCTGCTTCTATTGCTGCTCTGGTTTTTCTTCCATGAGAATGAATGGATGATGGATTACCAAAATGTTCTGTCATGTATGGTAACATTTCATCCAATACTTCTTTATCTAAGGAGGTGGTAGCTGCGTTATCTAAGTAAATTTTCATTCTTTTATTTGCGTTTTAGAGAGTTGCTTATCCTTTATTATCGGGATATTGCTAGTTGTTGTACTTTTATAATTTCGCGTATATCCAGCATAATTTTCTTTGCCAGATTATCCGCGGTTGTTTTGCTTTCGCTTTCCGAATAGATACGAATAATCGGTTCCGTGTTGGAACGGCGTAAATGCACCCATTCTTTGTCAAATTCTATTTTAACACCATCAACCGTGTCCACCGGTTGTTTTTTGTATTTGTCTTTAATATCTTCCAATATTTTATCGACGTTTACTTCCGGTGTTAATTCAATTTTATTTTTTGAGATGTAATAATCCGGATATGTTGAACGCAACATGGAGCATGTTTTACCATACTTTGCCAGATGTGATAAAAACAAAGCGATTCCTACCAACGCATCACGACCGTAGTGAAGTTCTGGCAGAATAACACCACCATTTCCTTCGCCTCCAATAATTGCTTTTGTATCCTTCATCATTTTCACCACATTTACTTCACCTACTGCAGATGCACTGTATTTACCGGCATGTTTTTCAGTAACATCTCTTAATGCACGAGTGGATGATAAATTTGAAACAGTATTTCCTTTTTTACCGGACGCTTTTTCGGAAGGACTTCTTTTATTTAATACATACTCGGCAACAGCAACAAGTGTATATTCTTCTCCGAACATTTCACCATCTTCACAAACAAGTGCTAATCTGTCAACATCCGGGTCCACAACAATACCTAAGTGTGCTTTTTCTTTTTTTACCAGTTTTGAAATTTCTCTTAAATTTTCTGGTAATGGTTCCGGATTGTGTGGAAATTCTCCGTTCGGTTCGCAGTACAATTCCACAATGCTTTCTACGCCTAAAGCCTTTAAAAGTTGCGGTACCACAATACCTCCGGTTGAGTTTACGCAGTCAATAACCACTTTAAATTTAGCGGCTTTTATCGCTGCAACATCCACTAATGAGAGTGCTAATATCTTATCAATATGTTTTTTAAAATACGTATCATCCTTTGTGATTTTACCCAATGAATTTACGTCCACAAAGCTATATGCCTCTGTTTCGGCAATGGATAATACATCTGCTCCATCTTTTTCACTGATAAATTCCCCTTTATTATTCAATAATTTTAAGGCATTCCATTGTTTTGGGTTATGGCTGGCAGTTAAAATAATGCCTCCGTCGGCCTTTTCGTCTGGTACAGCGATTTCAACAGTTGGAGTGGTTGAAAGACCAAGATCCACAACATCCACCCCCATACCTTGTAAAGTACCTAAAACCAGATTATTAACCATTTCACCAGAAATTCGCGCATCACGACCAACGACAATTTTAATCTTCTTTTTTTCAGCTCCTTTTGCAATAAACGTTGCAAATGCAGCAGTAAATTTTACTACATCCAAGGGGCTTAACCCTTCCCCTGCTTTTCCTCCAATTGTACCTCTAATACCTGATATTGACTTAATTAGTGCCATAATTTTCTATCTATTTTTAGAAACTTTTTCACCTCAAAATTTTGAAGCTAACAAAGATAGGTTTTATACTATAATTTTTAAAATAAAACTTCTTAACAGATAGTTCTTCGTAACAATTAATTTAGACATCCATAGTGCATTTTTTATTAATTTCGCGTAAATTTATGAAACCATCATTTTTTGATCGGAATTATTCAATTTATTAATTAAATATTCTGGTATATGAGCAGCGAAGAATTTAGTGAAAATGAAGACAGAGGGGCAGAATACTTACTGGAACTGATCAATCGTTTCGAAGAGCTAATCACAAATGGTAAAAATTCCTTTTTTGATGCTGATGAATTAGAGGATATTGTCGAGTATTATATAGAGAAAAACAATTCCAAGAAATCGCTTCAAGCCATTGAATTTGCATTGGGGCAATATCCGTTCTCCACGATCTTTTATTTGCGTAAGGCGCAGATTTTTGCAGCCACCAATCAAAGTCAGAAAGCCCTGGAAATACTATCCTATGTGGAAAGTATGGAACCATCCAATGCGGAACTTTTCATGACAAAAGGATCCATATACAGCCAGATGGGTCTCACCGATCAGGCGATTGAGAACTTTAAAAAAGCCGCGGAAAACACGGATGAGATTGATGAAATCTACCTGGCCATGGCCTTTGAGTTTGAAAATACCGGTAAATTTGGCGATGCGATCTATTATTTAAAAAAGGCCATTGCTGAAAATCCTGAAAATGAAGCGGCACTTTATGAATTAGCTTTTTGTTATGAGTTGAACGGCCAATCGGAAGAAAGTGTAAAATATTACACGGATTTTATTGATAAGCATCCTTATACAACAACAGCCTGGTTCAACCTGGGTGTAGCCTATAACAGGCTTGGATTTTATGAAAAGGCCATTGATGCATATGACTATGCGATTGCGATCCAGGATGATTTTGCCTCGGCTTATTTTAACAAAGCAAACTCACTGGCCAATTTAAACCGGCTGGATGAAGCGATTGCTGTGTATAAAGAAACACTTCAGTTTGAAGAACCGGATGCTGTTACCTTCTACTACATTGGTGAATGCTATGAGAAAAAAGAGGATTATGAACATGCATTGGTCAATTACAACAAAGCAATCAAGTTAAATCCTCAGCTGGCCGATGCCTGGTTAGGTGTAAGCATTGTGTTGGATTGCCAGGACCGAACATCAGAAGGAATACATTACGCCAAAAAAGCGGTGGAACTTGAAAAAGAAAATGCCGAATTTTGGTACATCTATGGTGAGCTTCAGCAAAAAATGCAGTTTTATGAAGATGCTGAAATTTCTTTCAAAAAAGTAATTGAACTTGATCCCGATAATGCTGAGATTTGGTTGGATTATGCCAATCTTTTATTTGAACAGGAAAACAAAAACGGTTCATTGGAAATACTTGCAGAAGGTATTAAGCATCATCCACAAAATGCAGAACTGCAATATCGTATATCTGCCTGTTTAATGAGCATTGGTCAAAAGCAGGAAGCATTGAGTTTTTTGCAGAATGCATTAAAACTGAATTATGAAAAACATAGTGAATTGTTTGAATATTTGCCTCAATTGAAAGACAATACTAGTATTACCGATTTAATTGAATCTTATAAAAAATAGTATGAATTTTACATTACCGCACATCCCTGAGCGCCCTCTAAAACCGAGAAACAGTGGAGTTACGATGATGATGGACAAAGGGTTAAGTCTTCGTCAAGCCGAGGATTTTTTATCCGCCAGCAAAGATCTAACAGACATTATTAAACTGGGATTTGGGACATCGTACGTAACCAATAATATTGCAGAAAAGATAAAATTGTACAAAGAAGCCGGCATGAAAGTATATGTAGGTGGTACACTTTTCGAAGCCTTTGTAGTTCGCAACATGTTTGATGATTATCGGCGTTTGCTGGACAAACTAAAGCTTGATTGTGCCGAAGTTTCTGACGGTTCCATCACCATGCATCATGATCAAAAATGCGAATACATTCGTACGCTTGCCAAAGATTACACGGTGCTTTCAGAGGTAGGTTCTAAAGAAGCTGGTATCATTATTCATCCTGCAAAATGGACCTCCATGATGAACAAAGAATTGCAGGCCGGTTCATGGAAAGTAATTGCAGAAGCGCGTGAAAGTGGTAACGTAGGTATTTATCGTGCCAATGGAAATGCGCATACCTTGCTTATCAATAAAATATTAGCAAAAGTTAAAAGAGAAGATATTTTGTGGGAGGCTCCTCAAAAGCCTCAGCAGGTATGGTTCATCAAGCTATTGGGCCCGAATGTAAACCTGGGAAACATATCGCATGATGATGTAATTCCTTTAGAAACCTTACGTTTAGGATTACGTGGCGATACCTTCTTCAGTTTTTTGCCCAACAACTTAAAACAAACTGTTGAATTCCCGGATTTAAATATTCTCTAAACCATTTAAAAATTAATCTTACTTATGAAAGAAATAACTGTAACCGAACTAAACGCACTCAGAGAAAACAATGTCGATTTTCAATTGATTGATGTTCGTGAAGATCACGAAGTAGAAATTGCTGAAATTGGTGGTGAACACATCCCAATGGGTGATATAATGGACAACCTTGATAAAATTTCAACCACCAAACAAGTAGTGATCCACTGCCGTAGTGGTGCACGTTCCGGCTCTGTTTGCCAGCAACTGGAAAATGAAGGATTTGATAACGTGTATAATTTAAAAGGTGGTATCCTTGCCTGGGCCAATGAAATTGATCCTACTGTGACCAAATATTAATCCTCATTCACAAATCCAACCTGATTTTATGTTAGAACTTTTTAAACACATTCTTCATCTTGATTTTGAATGGTTATTTAGTAATTATGGTACTGCTGTATATTTCATTTTATTTCTAGTGATTTTCATTGAAACCGGATTGGTTTTAATGCCTTTCTTACCTGGCGACTCCCTGTTGTTTACAGCAGGTTTATTTGCTCACTTAGGTTATCTGAATTTGGGTTATCTGATCCTGCTTTTGTTTTTTGCAGCAGTGCTTGGTGATAACATCAATTATTGGATTGGTCGAAAAATTGGGTTAAAGGTTTTAAAAATAAAATACAAAGAGAAAAATCTAGTAAAACAAGAATACCTGGATAAAACACATGAGTTTTTTGAGAAATATGGTCCAAAAGCAATTATCATGGCTCGTTTTGTACCGATTGTGCGTACCTTCTCTCCGTTTGCTGCAGGTATTGCAGAAATGAACTATCGCAAATTTTTATCATTTGATATTTTAGGTGGAGCTATTTGGATTGGATCACTTACACTTGCGGGTTATTTTTTAGGTGGCATTGAATGGATCAGAACACATATTGAACTGGTTGCACTGGGAATCATTTTTGTTTCTGTATTACCTGTTATTATTGAGTTTTTA
Organism: Bacteroidia bacterium; assembly: GCA_035439365.1. Lineage (GTDB taxonomy): Bacteria > Bacteroidota > Bacteroidia > 2-12-FULL-35-15 > 2-12-FULL-35-15 > 2-12-FULL-35-15. The sequence continues at coordinate 2,533 of DAORKB010000129.1, read as the reverse complement.
AAAGCGAAGTTTGCGAAAGAGAAAGTATAAAACACATTGATTTAATATTGGCAAATGCTCTTCCTTGGAAGAGCATTTGTTTTTTTAAGAGATCTCTTTTATCTCCTTATCAGATAATGTAGTTAAATGCCATGCATCATTTACTACCGTTTTTTTCTCTCGCCCCAGCAAGGAAATTGAAGTGGGGCGTCACTATAATATTCACGATACGTTACAGCTACGTCTAGATCTTTATTTTTTAATTGATAGGTCAATACCGTATAAAAATAAATTCCTAAGGTATCTTTTGTAATAAAAACATTTTCAGCCTTTCGTTCTTTTCTCATACGTGTAGCAACACTTTTTGCAATTTCCGCTGATTTTGCTTTCCTGTATATTAAACCGATAGTAGAATAATACGGTTCAATTATCGTGTGTCCCGCAAATAAAAGCTCTTTCGAATGTTTATCCCAGCCAATGGATTTTATAAAATCCGGGTTCCAATTTAATGTAATCTTCTTTTTTAAAGGGTGAAACCAATAATCCCATCCATATAAAATGTAAATATTTTCTTTTTTGTTTTTAACAAGTCTATACCCCTGTACATTATCAATTGTGGATGTGTCTTTGCTTTTCTTATAAGGGGTACAGGAATGAAAAAGGATAATCAATAAAAAAAACAAGGTGGTTATTTTTGCTTTTATATGAGTCATACAATTAGTAATTTTTCTGTTATAATTTTGTTTAATTTTTAGTAAATTAAGCCCTATATTAATTCTGATCATGAAACGATATATATGTGTATTTATTTTGGGGGTTGTAACGTTAACGGTTGTTGCACAAAAAGACGGAAATGATGATTTGCCAGAAACATTAAAAGCCCGCCTAAATAGCACCCAAGCTGAATATCCAGGTGGATATGAAAAAATGAACAAGTTCATCAACAAACAAAAACGCTATGCAAATAAAAGTGATGAAGAATTTCATGTAGGAGTTGTTGCTGTTAGCTTTATAGTTGAAAAAGATGGTGTATTGGATTCAGTAAAAGTGGTACAGCCTTTAACTGAGTATTATAACAATGAAACAATGCGCATCATCAAAGCTATGCCAAAATGGAAAGCGGCTACGCAGAATGGGAAACCAGTACGAACACAGTTTACCCTCCCAATAAAGTTTTAAAATAAAGAGTAAATATTTACCGTTCCTTTACGAATGCCTACCGTTTAAACAATGGCAGGCTAACTCTTAGGATTTTCGATGTTTTTTAATTATATTCGTTTATAGTTGAATCATCCCCTCCTCGATTAAACCTTGTTGATGTTGCATTTTTTGTCCACTAAACGTTATCAACTTCGAATTGACGATCCCTGTTCAGAAAACGGGGAGGACATGCTGTCTGCCAAAAAAAGGAAAATTTTGCGAAAGCTGTTCAAAACAGGTAATTGATTTTACCAACGTGAAAACAGAATAAAGAATCAAACCAACCAAAAAGAAAATGGTGGCAACTTTTAAAAAGTAACGCAACGAATGAAGTATAAGCTAAAAATAGAAAATCCTTGTGAAGAAAACTGGAACAAAATGACTACTGTTGATGGTGGAAAATTTTGTTCACGTTGTTGTAAAACCGTTATGAATTTTACAAATTTGAGTGACGGAGAAATTTTAAAACGTATGAAAAAGGCCTCCCACTCCGCTTGTATACGTATTCGCGAAGATCAGCATGAAAGAGCCCTTATAATCAAAGAATCGAAAACATCTGCCACATTAACTTTTTCTAAAATTGCAGCAAGCTTACTTTTAATTGGTGCTTCAGATAATGCAAATGCGCACACATTAAGAAATTTACCATTCGTTCATGTATCCGAATTGTCACCCTTTAAATTGAATAAAACAGCTAAAGATCAAAAACTAGTAAACACTGACAACGAATTTTTTATTTTAAAAGGAAAAGTACTGGATGCTAAAACAAGGGAGGTTCTGGCTTTTGCAAATGTTATAATCGAAAACTCTGCTATCGGCACATCTACCAATGAACAAGGCGATTTTGAACTTCACATACCAACTTGTTTAAAAGGAAGTAAGTTGACAATTGTTGTCTCCTATGTTGGTTATCTCACCCAAGCATTTGAAATTGATACAAAATATGATCTCGCTAAAAAAGAGGTGTGGATGGAGCTTTTAAATACACATTTGTCTGAGGTTGTTGTTGCATCAAAAGGAATTTCACGTGAACATAGAAGTATTGCTGGTGGTGCAATCTCCTACATAGAAGCTGATAGTGTCGATTCAAAACGAAAATCATTTTTTAAACGCATACCATTTTTCAGGCGCGAGTGGTGGCAATTCTGGAAAAAACGTAAAACTGATATATGAAGTACGAATTAAAAATAGAAAATCCGTGTGGGGAAGATTGGAGCAGAAGGACGCCATTAAATGGTGGGAAGTTCTTTCGATTGGTATTTTCAAAAATTGTTGTCTGCCTGTTGTTAATTGGCACTACAGAAACAACTACTGCCCAAGTAAAGAAATATGAAACAAACAGAGATACGGAAGT
>DAORKB010000128.1:6865-9545 GCA_035439365.1 Bacteroidia bacterium | reverse complement strand
CACGTATGGGTTTCATCTGAAAGCCACCCCGAAAAGCAAGTACGGCCAGTGCAACCGCAACTATAAAGCCGGTAACTTCTTTGCTAAACTGTTGTTGTGTAAATTCAGTGGGTTGGCGATTTCGTTCAATGTGTTTGTAAAGAATGATGAGTAGCAGTGTTAGCACGATCCAAATGACAAATACATACCAATAGTCCTTTAAAAATACCGGCATAAGCGTAGCAAGGTCGTTCCCTATTTTTCCTCCGAAAAAATGAAACACATCGGAAGTTGTACGTTTTAATGTAAACCGGAAGTATGCTAAATCAACACAATTGGCAAGTATGGCAATGCTGTTAATACTGTAGAACAATCCTTTTAATGTATTGCGGTAGCGCTTACCGTCTCTGAATTGAGCGGGCCATACATATAGGATAATAAAGAGACTGTTTAAAATGGCAATGACGGATAGGTCAAATCGAATACTTATAAATAAGAGATAAATAAAGGTGCCACTACTTAACCCGGAAAAATAGCTGTAATTGAAGATATAAAACAGAACCCTGCAAATGGCATAAATAAAAAGTAAACAAGCAATGTGTTTTAAAAGGGTTTTTACATTGTTGTACTTCAGAAATAGTTTCATCCTTGATTTGAAATTATCGACAAAAGTACTAAATCCCTATAAGAGTTTATCAGAAAATAAAATAGCTCAGGCATAACAGCAGAATAGTCACTAAAGCATCAATAAATTATATCATTGGAAAATAACATCTTGTTAAAATACCGCTATCAAGCAGGTATTTATTTAGTTGTATCTGAGTGAAATAAGAAAAAGACAGATTTAATTTTCTAAGCATTACAGTTATCTCAAAAATGATAGGATAGTGGTCATTTTTGCTGATTAAATCAGAAAAATTTCCCATTTGAGAAATTACATACACATTAAAAAACAAAAAACTCCAGAATTTCTGGAGTTTTTGTTAAATTGTATTAAACAATCTTATTTTTGATCAAATTTGTCTTCAAACGGTGTTGCAGGGATAGCTGTGCAAGATCCGCCACCAGCAACTTGTTCTTCGTAATATTTAACTGAAAAAGTATATTTTCCGCTGATTTTTGTGATGTTCGCTCCATTTCCATTGGCTGAATACTTAAATGTGCAACCACCACTTGTCGGAGTAACAGTAGCGTCACTTATTTTTAATTGAACAACACCAGCCGAAACATTTACAACAGTTGCTTCTATTGTAGTATTACCACTGCGAGCTGCAAATTTGCTGAAAATGAGTACATTGTTTTTTGATGGAGAAACTTTTACAGTTTGATCCCATGGAGATAATTTTCCAAAATCAGGATTTGTGCAGGTATATTCCCCAGCATAAACATCAGCTTCGTTTCTTACCGTCACTGTTCTTGTAGCTTCACCAACGTTCCCAGCTGCGTCTGTTGCTGAGTAAGTAACCGTGTAAACTCCTACTATTTTTGTATCTACTGTTCCAGTCCATGTTGGTGTAATTGTACCGTCTTTATCATCGCTTGCAGTTGCGCCTAGTTCCGTGTATGTGCCAACTCCTACAATAATTGTTTGATCGCCACCAACAAGAGTTACAACAGGTGCAGTTACATCATCTTTTGAACATCCGGTGAAAAATAATGTGCCAGCAGTTAATGCTACAGCAGCAAGGGTTAGAAAATGCTTTTTCATGTTTTTTAGTTTTTGTTTATGTTAAAATTTTGGTTAAGCGTTTACAAAAAATCGTGCCGCGAAGATATAAAAAAGTTTCAAGAAATTATTGGCGATTAAAATAAAAAGCTATTTTTGCCACCGGTTAACCAATTAAAATAAAAAAACAAAATGAAAAAAGTATTTACTCTAGTGGCTGCTGCTTCGATGTTTACATTTGTAGCTTGTGGTCCTTCGGCTGAAGAAAAAGCTGCAAAAGAAAAAGCAACTCAAGATTCAATTGCTGCAGTAGAAGCTGCAAAAGTAGCTGAAGAAGCTGCAAAAGCACAAGCTGCCCAAGATTCTATCAATGCAGTTAACGCTGCCAAAGAAGCTGAAGCAAAAAGAATTGCTGACTCTACAGCTGAAGCAGAAGCAAACAAAGGGAAAAAAGTAAAACCTAAAGTTAAATCTGTTGAGCAAAAACAAGAAGAAAACAAAAAAGAACTAAACAAATCACGCGGTTAATTTCTGCCGAGTTTAGCTTTTGTTACTTAAATGAACGGAACTTAGGATTGCTAAGCTCCGTTTTTTTTTGTTTTAAACTCATTGCCCGTAAAAATCTGTTATGAGTTCTTACTTGATTTGAATGGAAGTATTTTTAAAATTAGGGTCTTTTAATAACCCAAGCTCCATATCGATTCTGCCTACTGGGTAGCGCATTTTTTTGTTTTAACTAATACCTAGTTACAAATTTTTTTTTGCAAAACTTGCATACACAATCAAAATTTGATATACATTTGCCAAAATTTTAATTAAAATCACAAACAAAACAAATGAAAAAATTATTTACATTAGTTGCCGCTGCTTCGATGTTTACATTCGTAGCTTGCGGGCCTTCAGCTGAAGAGAAAGCTGCAAAAGAAAAAGCAACACAAGATTCAATTGCTGCTGTTGAAGCTGCAAAAGTTGCTGAAGAGGCTGCAAAAGCACAAGCTGCTCAAGATTCTATCAACGCAGTTAACGCTGCTAAAG
>DAORKB010000128.1:0-6765 GCA_035439365.1 Bacteroidia bacterium | reverse complement strand
GCTGCAAAAGCACAAGCTGCTCAAGATTCTATCAACGCAGTTAACGCTGCTAAAGAAGCTGAAGCAAAAAGAATCGCTGATTCTATCGAACAAGCTGCTGCATCTAAAGGAAATGGTAAAAAAGGAAAATAATCCTTTCTTTTACACATAAAAAAGGAACATCGCCATACGATGTTCCTTTTTTGTTTTTAGTAATTGTACCCTTAATTTACTGGAATATGGAATAAAGCACCTATGTATCTATGTGCCTATGTGGTTTAAATAAAAATAAACCACATAGGCACATAGATACATAGGACTAGTTATAGATATACAATTTGCCTTGGTTCCCCAGCATATGAATTCCCTTTATTTATACTATCCGATAAAGTTTTCCGTTTCGGCTCTGTTAAATTTTCATAACCCTGTTACTCTTTCGTGTTATACTCTTAAGTTTATCACATTCTATTTTATAACTTAATTCTTTTATGCGAAAATTTCTACTTTTTGCTGTTTTCCTGGTTCTTAGCTCTTCCTGTTTCGCTCAGTTTATGACCATTACCGGAACCGTGCAGGATACAACAACCAAAAAGCCATTGCCAAACAGTGTGGCCATGGCTGTACGGTTGAAGGATTCTGTGATGATTGCGTATACCCGATCCAATGAAAAAGGTGAGTTTACATTCTCAAATTTAAAAATAGACACACTCGAATTGATCATTTCCAATGCGTTGTTTGGAGATCAATCGTTTTATATTGTTGGTAGTCAGGTTAATAAAACCTTTAATATGGGCACCATCGTACTTCCTCCCAAAAACAACGATCTGAAAGAAGTTATAATTTATGCTTTTAAAGACCCTGTTTACTATAAAGGCGATACCCTTGTTTATAGTGCCGATTCATTTAAAGTAAAGCCCAATGCTACTGTTGAGGACCTTTTGAAAAAGCTCCCCGGAATAAAAGTGGATCAAAATGGAAAAATCACCTCTCAGGGAAAGGCAGTCGATCAGGTATTGGTAGATGGAGATGAGTTTTTTGGAACCGATCCCACCATTGCCACCCGCAACCTGGGTGCAAACACTGTTGAGTCGGTACAAGTGTATGAGAAAAAGGATGAAAACAATTCCGGAGAAAACCTGCAGGTGATGAACCTGAAGTTGAAGGACGATGCCAAGAAAGGCTATTTTGGAAAAGCAGCAGCAGCCAGTGATTTTCAGAAATTTTATGAAGGAGAAGCATTTGCCAATAAATTTAAAGGGGCACAGAAGATCTCTGTTTTTGGATTAATCGCCAATACCCCCAAAACCAGTTTGGGAGGCAATGATATATACAAATACGGGCTTGATAACGAAAACGAAATGGATTTTAAGGAAGATACTTATTTCTATTCCAAACCACCAGAACAGGCAGGTATACCGCGTAGTATCAAGTCCGGAATATACTACAATGATAAACTGGGTAAAAATACCAAGCTGAATGCGAATTACACCTTTGGATCTAAAAAATTAAATGTGGGTAGTGCAGCCAGGTCTCAATATTTCCTGAGTGACACCAGCTATTCGACGACGCAGGAAAGCCGTGATATTCAAAATACAGCATCACACGCCATCAATCTTAAGCTTACACAGAAGTTGGATTCGCTTACGGAACTTGAAATTGAACCCAAGCTAAAGCTAAACAATAACGATGGGAGCAATCGTACCCTTACTTCCTTTTATACGGTAAATGATTCGCTGGCAAGGCAAACAGATGTTGCGAATTCTTCTACTTCCCAAGGGTATAACCTAAACACATTTGTTCGGTTAACCCGCAAGTTTAAAAAAGCCGATCGTAAATTGCGATTCAATTATAATTATTTACTAGTTGGAAGTGCATCTGACGGCTTATTGAAATCCATCAATACCGGTTCAGATACACTTAAGGACCTTAATCAGAAAAAGGACAATGATGTAAACAATCAAACGCACAACGCCTTTTTTTCCTATACAGAACCCATCACAAAAAAAATAAAATTGCAGGTTGAAGGAAATGTAAATTACAATATATCTAAGCAATCAAAGTATACAAGGGATTTTATGAATGGGGATTACACATCTGTTAATTCGTTACTTACAAATAATTTTGAAAACGAACGAAGGATTTATAGTGTTGGAGGGACATTTATACATGAAACGAAGAAGCACGGTCTTTTTATTGGTGCCCGCGCCCGAAACAACTCATTCGTCAATACAAACCTGATTACGAAGGATAAATTTATTTATTCAGTTAACAACATCCTCCCGTTTTTGTATTTCAATTTGCACCTGGCTTCAGGGGGCTATTTTAATTTCAGGTACAATACTACTTCTAATCAGCCCACCATTAATCAGCTGCAACCCATACCGGATAATACCAATCCATTACAGGTAAAAATCGGGAACCCGGATTTGAAACCGACCTACAATAACAGTTTTAGTACATTTTATAATATATTCAAACCCTTAAGCGGCAGATATTTTGGGGCCATGGTCAATTTTACAACAGTAAATCAGGATTTCACCAATTCAATTTCTTATGATGAATTGGGGAGAACGGTAACGCAAACAGTTAATGTAAACGGAAATTACAATACCAGCTTTAATTTGTGGGGTGGAATACCTTTCTGGAATAAAGCCTTGTCAATTGATCCGAATCTGAATGCAACCTATCAAAAGAATACCAATTACATTAACAAAGAAAAGAATATTACAAAAACAGCCAGTATAGCAGGAACGCTTGGTGCAACATTAAATTTAGACACATTGACCTTTGGAGTGAGTTACAGCTACACCTACAATGCACCTTCATCTTCATTAAACATAGCCAGCAATAAGCCTTATACGAGTCAACAATATTCCGCTAATTTTTATTTGAAACTGCCTTTCAAATTTGAAATCGAAACGGATGTGAATTACAATATCAACAGTAACCGTACAGCAGGATATAACATCAATTATGTTTTATGGAATGCAAGACTTGGGAAGACCTTCCTGAAAACAGAAAACCTGGTTCTTTCCATAATAGGAAACGACTTGCTGAATAAAAACATCAGCAATGAACGAACGGTCCTGGACAATGTGATAACAGATACCAAAACAAATATTATCACCCGATATTTTCTGCTTCAATTGATATATAAGTTTAATAACAGTAAAACAAAATACAATGATGACTTTTAACCGGTATAGCTTGTTTATGGGTATTGTCGTTTTTATTCAGGTACAGGTAAGTGCTCAGGTGATGCATGGGAAAATAACCTATGAGCGCAAAACCAATCTGTTTAAGAAATATAAGGATGACGACGGGATGAAGGAGTGGATAAGAGAGGAAAATAAAAATAAGGTGGATGTTTTTGAGCTTTATTTCAATGATTCCATTTCGGTGTTTATGCCGCAGGAAAGTGATTTAAGAGAAAATTTTAGCTGGACTACCAGTAAAAATACAGTATATCAGAATTTTAAAAGAAATAAGCAATTATCTGTAAAAACACTTTGGGAAGAAAAAATGTTTATGGAAGATTCCATCACTAAAAAAGAATGGAAAATTACAACCAATAAACGTACGATAGCCGGCTATAGCTGCCGCAAAGCGATTTGGTACATGAATGATTCTACGCCCATTTATGCCTGGTATACCAATGAAATTATTCCTTCCGTAGGACCTGAAACATTTTGCAAATTACCAGGTGCTATTCTTGGATTGGCAACAGAAGATGGTGGAGTGATCTATTTCGCAAAAAGTGTAGAAACAAGTGCAACAGATGTGCAACGTGTAATTCCCAGAAAAGGGAAAAATAAAATATACACTACTTCCGAACTGAAAGCAAAACTGGAAAAGGATTACGGAAAAAATACCTGGGGGAAAGCGATGATCAAAGAAATGTTTAGTTGGTAGTACCCTTTGGAAGTTTAGCTGCCTTCATCAATTCACACTTACCACAGGCCTTTTGTTTCTTTAGGCTTTCATAGCCGCGATAAATCACATAAGCAGAAGCAAGTGCCAATAAAAGGTAGGTAATTATTTCTTGTATCATGATTTATATTTTTAGGGGTTGATCCCTGTGCTGCATTTTTCAGGCCATCAAAATTACGAATATTTCATACAGACCTTCCTATATTTTGATATTTTTGTTCTCTAACCATCTGCATTCTGCTTATGATATTAGCTGAAACTCCTATCCGATACGATCGAAAAAAATACAAAGATGATACACTCATCGCTCTTTACAAAGGAGTGTTAAAGCCACGGATGATAGAAGAAAAAATGTTACTCCTGCTTCGTCAGGGCAAAATTTCCAAATGGTTCAGTGGAATCGGACAGGAAGCGGGCTCCGTGGGAGTTGCTATGGCATTGGAAAAAGATGAATACATTTTACCAATGCATCGGAATTTGGGAGTGTTTACGTCCCGTGAAATTCCATTAAACCGGTTGTTTTCACAGTTTCAAGGCAAACCCGGTGGTTTTACAAAAGGGCGTGACCGTTCTTTTCATTTTGGTACACAGGATTATAAAATCATTGGAATGATTTCCCATCTCGGCCCTCAAATGGGTGTTGCTGATGGAATTGCCCTTGGCAATTTATTAAAAGAAAATAATAAAGTAACGTTTGTATATACCGGTGATGGTGGTGCCAGCGAAGGTGATTTTCACGAATCATTGAATGTAGCGGCTGTATGGAACCTACCGGTGATCTTCGCGGTAGAAAACAATGGCTATGGTTTATCTACCCCCAGCAACGAACAATTTCGTTGTAAGCAATTTATTGATAAAGGTATTGGATATGGCATGGAAGCCATACAAGTGGATGGTAACAACGTGTTGGAAGTATATGATGCAGTAAAGACAATTGCTGCTGCCATTCGTAAAAAGCCACGACCGGTCTTACTGGAGCTGATGACCTTTCGTATGCGCGGGCATGAAGAAGCGTCAGGAACCAAGTATGTTCCAAAAGAATTGTTTGACATTTGGGGCAAAAAAGATCCCCTGAATAATTTTGAACGCTACTTGCTGGAAGAAGGCGTACTTACGGAGCAGATGGTAGAAGAATCCCGTGCTGCTGTTCGTAAGGAAATTGAACAAGGGTTGGAAATTGCATTTGCAGAACAACTTCCACCACCGGATACAGCATTGGAGTTGAACGATATGTATGCTCCTTTTGATCCCGTTCCAGTTGTTGCAAACGGAAATAAAAGTAATAAACGTTTCATTGATGCCATTTCAGATGGCTTGCGGTTAGCAATGCACAAGCATAACAACCTGGTGTTAATGGGACAAGACATCGCAGAGTATGGCGGTGTTTTTAAAATTACGGAAGGCTTTGTTGAAGAATTTGGAAAAGCACGTGTACGCAATACCCCTTTATGTGAAGCTGCGATTGTAGGCAGTGGGTTTGGTTTATCCATCAACGGAATGAAAGCAATGGTTGAAATGCAATTTGCAGATTTTGTTACCGAAGGTTTTAATCAAATCGTAAATAACCTGGCCAAATCACATTACCGTTGGGGACAAAATGCCGATGTGGTGGTGCGAATGCCCACCGGCGCCGGTGTTGCAGCGGGTCCTTTCCATTCACAAAGTAATGAAGCGTGGTTTGTACATACACCCGGATTAAAAGTGGCATATCCTGCTTTTCCATATGATGCAAAAGGATTGCTATTAATGGCCTTTGAGGATCCGAATCCCGTTATGTTTTTTGAACACAAAGCGTTATACAGAAGTATTTCAGAAGATATTCCGGATGATTACTACACCCTACCTTTTGGTAAAGCAAAATTAATTCGTGAAGGAGCAGATGTGTCCATTATTACTTATGGCCTAGGTGTACATTGGGCTTTGGAAGTATTGAATAAGCATCCGGAAATTAAAGCAGATTTATTGGATCTAAGAACGTTGCTTCCGTACGACAGACAAGCTGTGATCGATTCGGTAAATAAAACAGGAAAAGCAATTGTACTACATGAAGATACATTAACAGGCGGGTTAGGAGGAGAGTTGGCTGCCATTATTGCCGAGGAATGTTTTGAGCACTTGGATGCACCGGTAATGCGCGTGGCTAGTTTGGATACACCCGTTCCTATGAATGCCGATTTAGAGCATAATTTTTTACCGAAAGAACGATTTGAAGCACAACTGTTGAAGCTAGTGAATTATTGAGATGACAAAGAAAGAACGGTTTGAAAAGATCATAAATTATTTTAGTACACATCAACCTGTTGCAGAAACAGAGCTTCAATATAAAAATCCCTATCAGCTTTTGGTTGCTGTTATCCTCTCTGCGCAATGCACAGATAAACGGGTGAACATGGTTACACCGGCTTTGTTTAAAGCATTTCCAAAAGCAGAGGTGCTGGCAGAAGCAAGCAGCGATGAGGTGTTTGAATACATCCGGAGCATCAGCTATCCAAATAACAAAGCCAAGCATTTGGTGGGTATGGCCAAAATGCTGATCCACGATTTTAAAGGTGTGGTACCATCGGATGTGGATGAACTTCAGAAAATGCCTGGAGTTGGGCGTAAAACAGCCAATGTAATTGCATCGGTTGTATATGAAAAACCGGCTATGGCAGTAGATACACATGTATTCAGGGTATCCAACCGGTTGGGACTCACTGCCAATTCCAAAACTCCCCTGGAGACAGAAAAACAACTTGTTAAATATATTCCCGAACATAAAATTGCCATTGCACATCATTGGCTCATCCTTCATGGGCGCTACATTTGCCTGGCCCGTACACCCAAATGCGAAATTTGTCCGCTTACCCAATGGTG
>DAORKB010000127.1:0-9652 GCA_035439365.1 Bacteroidia bacterium | reverse complement strand
TTTCAACCTCCGCTAAAGCTATGATTGACGAAGAGCGAAGGCCTCTACCGCGTAGGCCGAAGCTTCAGCGAAGGCCTACCAAATCTCTACTCTGTCTTCTTTTTTACGATACATCTTATCTCCTTCTTTCACACCAAAGGCATCATAAAACTCCTGCATATTGCTAGGTGCAGCATTCGCACGAATATTACTTGGTGCATGTGGATCTGTTTGAATTATATTTTTCAAAAACTCAGGGCGAACATTTGTTCTCCATGCTTGTGCCCACGCTATAAAGAAACGTTGTTCACCGGTGAATCCATCAATTTTTGCAGGAGCAGGTTTTCCTTCCAATGATTTTTTATAAGCATAATAGGCGATCGTTAACCCACCCAAATCGGCAATGTTTTCGCCCAATGTTAATTCTCCTTTTACGTGTATATCATCGATGGCAACATAATCATCAAATTGTTTGGCTAGTTTTTCTGTTCTCGCTTTGAAACGTTCCAAATCTTCTTTTGTCCACCAGTTTTTTAAGTTCCCGTCCGAATCAAATTGTGCACCTTGGTCATCAAAACCGTGCGTTAATTCATGTCCGATAACCGCGCCCATAGAACCATAGTTCACAGCATCATCTGCATCCGGATTAAAGAACACAGGCTGCATAATTCCAGCAGGAAAAACAATTTCATTGATGGTTGGACCATAAAAAGCATTAATCGTTGGTGGTGTAATGAACCAGAATGCGCGGTCAATTGGCTTTCCAATACGACTTATATTTTGATTGAATTCATATGCCGATGCACGGAAAATATTTTGCACATAGGAATCATTTTTAATATCAAGTGTTGCGTAATCTTTCCATCTATCAGGGTATCCCATCTTTCTCACCAATTTATCCAACTTCAGATAGGCTTGCTTTTTAGTTTCTTCGCTCATCCAGTCGCGGCTTGCAATTCTTACACGGTAAGCAGCAATCAGGTTATCAACCATTGCGTTTATTCTTTTTTTACTATCTTCTGTAAAATATTTTTTCACATACAATTGTCCAAGTGCATCCCCTAAACTGGCATCTGTTGAACGCAATACACGTTTCCATCTTGGACGCATTGCCGGGATACCGTTAAGCTTTTTGCTAAAAAATTGGAATCTTTCCGTTACAAAATCATCACTCAAATAACTTCCTGCAGCAGTTATAAAAGACCATCTTAAATACGTTTTCCAGTCAGCTATTGAAACTTCTTTCAAATCCTTGTTGAGCTCCACAAAAAAATCAGGTTGTCCTACAATCACTTTATCGACTCCTTTAATATTTGCAGCTGTTAAATAGGTGCTCCAATTTAGATCAGGAGTCAATTGTTGCAATTCTGCAAGCGTTTTTTTATTGTATTGTGGTTCCGGGTCACGTAACTGAATTTGGTTCATAGATGCCTTGGCAAGTTTTGTCTCCAAATCATATACGCTCTTAGCGTTTGCTTTTGCAACTTCAGGTTTATCACCTAACAGCTTAAACATATTCTCAATATGCTGCACATATGATTTTTGAATATCTAATGTGCGTTCATCTGTGTTGGTGTAATAATCTTTATCACCTAATCCAATTCCTCCCTGATATAATTGAGTGATGTATTGCGTACTTATTTTTTGATCCTGATCAATGGTTAATCCGAAAACAGCTCCTACACCAATGGTGTGCAAATGTGCCACTTCTTTTAGTAAATCATCTGTTGTTGCAATTTTATCAATGGCAGCCAATTCAGGTAAAACCGGAGTAAGTCCATCTTTGTTTAATTTTATAGAATCCATTCCAAGTGAATAGAAGTCACGGATTTTTTGAGTATTGCTTCCCGGTTTCGCTGTTTTATCCGCAGATGCCTCTTCCAGGATTGATTTTAATCGTTTAAAATTTTTATCGTACAACTCGCTAAACACATCCCACCTGCTTTCTGATGGAGGAATTGGATTATTCTTTACCCAATTCCCATTTACATACTGAAAGAAATTTTCAGTTGGTTTTGTTGTTTTATCAAAGTTATTATTATCAATAGCCGGCACTTTTGGATCCGTCATAAAAGCCATAGATACCGAAGACAGCCCAACAATAACGAAAGCTGCTTTAAACATTTTTTTTTTCATTTTCTGCTTTTTTATTTTAGAGAGATTATAATATGTAACACAATAAGGGATATAAAAAACCCAATCCTGTTTCCGGGATTGGGTGATATAAATGTCAATTACCAGATTTCCGCTCTTTCTTCTTTCGGACGATACATTTTGTCGCCTGGTTTTACACCAAATGCATCGTAAAATTCCTGCATATTGCTAGGCGCTCCATTTGCACGGAAATTACCTGGTGAATGCGGATTTGTTTGAATTAAATTTTTCAAAAATTCAGGACGCATACTTACTCTCCAAACTTGTCCCCAGGATATAAAGAAACGTTGTTCTGCTGTAAAACCATCAATTTTTGCAGGAACAGGTTTTCCTTCCAATGATTTTTTCAATGCATAATAAGCGATTGTTAAACCACCTAAATCGGCGATATTTTCGCCAAGTGTCAACTCTCCTTTTACGTGTTCGTTATCGATAGCAACATAGCTATCAAATTGTTTTACCAATACATCTGTTTTTTGTTTAAAGCGCTCCAGATCTTCTTTGGTCCACCAGTTTTTTAGATTTCCATCCGCATCAAATTGTGCTCCCTGATCATCAAAACCATGTGTTAATTCATGTCCGATAACCGAACCCATTCCACCATAATTTACCGCATCATCTGCTTCCGGGTTAAAGAACACACCTTGCATGATTCCCGCAGGAAATACAATTTCATTGATTGTTGGATTGTAATATGCATTAATTGTTGGAGCTGTTAACTGCCATACCTGCTTATCAATTGGTTTACCTAAGCGGTTTGTCATTTCATTAAATGCATATGTATTTGCTCTGAAAAAATTTAAAACAAATGCATCCGGTTTGATATCCAACGTTGAATAATCTTTCCATTTATCAGGGAAACCGATTTTTCTGATTACTTTATCCAATTTTGAATGTGCCTGTTTTTTGGTTTCAGGACTCATCCAATCACGGGAGTCAATTCTAACTCTATAAGCAGCAACAAGGTTATCTACCATTTCATTTACACGACGTTTGCTTTCTTCCGTAAAATATTTTTTTACAAACAACTCACCCAATGCATCTCCTAAGGAATTATCTGTTGCAGCCAATGCTCTTTTCCAACGTGGTTTTACAGCTGGAGTTCCTGAAAGCTTCTTTCCATAAAACAGAAATGATTCATTTACAAAATCATCGCTTAACCTTGGACCTGCTGTATTAATCAGGTTCCAACGTAAATATGTTTTCCAATCGTTAATGCTTACACTTGCAATGTCTTTGTTCAACTGTGCAAAAAAATCTGGCTGGGAAATAATCACATTATTAATTCCTTTAATATTCACTCCTTCCAAATATGTAGAAAGTTGTATATTCGGATTCGACGCATTTACTTCCTGTATTGATTTTTTATTGTACTGTGCTTCCGGATCACGTAATTGAATACGCGTCATGGACGCTTTCGCTAAATTGGTTTCAATATCAAAAATAATTTTTGCATTCTTTTCAGCCACTTCAGGTTTATCGCCCAAAAGTTTAAACATGTTTCCGATATATGTCAAGTACGCCTTTTGAATTCCAAGTGTACGTTCATCCGTATTGGTGTAATAATCTCTGTCTGGTAGTCCAATTCCACCCTGGCTCAAGTGTGTAATATATTCTGTACTCGCTTTTGAATCCTGGTCAACATAAACACCAAACATTGGTTCAGCACCTATAATATGAAGGTGCGCCACTTCTTTTATAAGATCAGTGGTTGTAGCGATTTTATTTATTTTTTCAAACTCTTCATTTAATGGAGTTGTTCTCTGTTTATTAAGTGTAACAGAATCCATTGCAAGATTATAAAAATCGCGAAGCTTTTGGACGTTGCTCCCCTGTTGTGCTGTTTTATTGGCAGCAACTTCTTTTAACAATGATGCCAGGCGTTGTGTATTTTTTTCTTGTAGCTCCTTAAAGCTACCCCAACTACTTTCTGAGCTAGGTATCGGATTATTTTTTATCCAATTTCCGTTTACAAACTGGAAAAAATCGTCTGTAGGTTTTACAGATTTATCAAAATTTTTCGTATCAATACCACCGGTTGCTGAAGAAGGAGGGTCAGCAATAAATGCAGTTAACGAAACAGCGGCAATTGCTGCTGAAAGTGTTAGGATCTTTTTCATTTGGCTTTTTTTTTTGAGACCGAATTTACTCCAAAATTTAGAATAAAACAACGCGACTTGGGTTGAATGGTAAAAAACAAGGATAATTGGTTTCTCTTATGCCAGCATTCATTTTTAGACTGAAACTACGCGTTCTTCTTCAATATACACAAGCAATTTTTTGGTGATTTCATACCCCATTTTCTGAAGTAATTCAGCATATTGAATAATTTGCCGTTTATGTGAGGTTTTTTCGCTACCGGTTTTATAATCAATAATAACGGCAGAGCGATTAAACAATACCACCCGATCAGGTCTGAATAACTCGCCTGATTCCGTAATGATTTCCGATTCGTTTTTTACAACAAGCCCATCTGCAAAATAATTGCTTAATTCAGGCAGGGCAATAATTTTTGAAATCGTCAGACGCAGTTTTTCTCTTTCTTCGTTTGTTATCAACCCTTCAAGAATCATCAGATTTAAAGCTTCGTCGATATCCGTATGCACTTTAATTTTCGATAATGCGGTATGCACAACCACGCCATAATCCTTTTTTACTTCTGCCATTTGGGTGTTCCAGATGCTTGGTGCCGCTGCCCGCATCTTTATCTGATCGCGCCATTGATTACTGTTAAAATTTTTAAGTTCATAATTGCTGAGCTGCTCGTGCTTTCGTGACGGTTGATGCAGGTTTAATTCACCAAATGAATAAGTGTTCTCCGATTCATTCCACAAGCCTGCATCCTGCAAGTAATGAATAAACATATCTGTAACATTTGTGCGGCTATCAACCGACTTACCGGGTTTTCCGGTAAACACGTAAATACGTTCTTCGGCTCGTGTAAGCGCTACATACAATACGTTTAAGCTATCCAGTAATGATTTTCCTTTCTCTTCTTCATATAAATCGGCATAAGGTGTTTCCATTAATTCCTTATTCGTTGGAACGATAGCAGACGGTAATTCAGGAATTTTTTCATTGTTCAGATCTATCCATAAATCTTTTTTTCCGGTATCTACTTTTGCATCCAGGAAAGGCAATATAACAGCAGGAAACTCCAGTCCTTTTGAGCGATGAATGGTCATGATGCTCACAGCATTCATTCCTTGGGGCACAATCAAAGACGCTTTGTTTCTCTTTTCATCCCAATACTCTATAAATTCACTTAAATTGTTATTTTTCTTTGTGCTGTAATTCAACACTTCGTCTAAAAAAAACTGCAGATAGGCATTTGGAGTTTTATTTAATTTAAATACACGTATCAACTCCTCACACAACTCATACAGTGCAAGTTTTGAAAGGTAATTTGCATTAAATACAATTCCAGCATTTTCAAATATGGCTGACAACCCGGTGGTTTCTTTCTGCAAAAGTAATTCATCCAAAGTAGCATTGCTGATGTAGTTTTTAGCAACCAGATATTCGATAATCTCTGCATGCGTAATAGAATCCGTATTATTAGCCAGATACTTTAAAACAGAAAAGATGAAATTAATTTGAGTAGAATTACTTAGCAATAAAGAGTCGGATGAAATAACAGGAATCTTTTTATCTGTTAAAAAATTGGCAATATCGCTTCCATCCGTATTCTTTCTCACAAGAATTACGATATCTTTTAATTGATAATTATCTTTTTGCAAGTGCAAAATTGTTTCAAACGTACGTTGCATATATTGTTCGCGACGTTCTTCCCTTTCCGCTTTTACAAATTCTATCTGAACAAACCCGCCGGTATTCTCCGAATTAAAACCCTGCTCCTGATTATCATATATCTTTTTATACTTTTCGTTTAACTGATTGGAAAGAAACTTAAATACAGCATTATTAAACTCAATAACTTCGCGTTTACTACGATAATTTTTATCTAAAATACGTGGATCATAATTTCTAATCAATGCACTTTCACGTTCCAATACAAGAGGATTATCATTGTGTGCAAAGATGTTGGGTAACATTGCAAATTGTTCCACCTCCCCTCCTCGCCATCTGTAGATAGCTTGTTTCCCGTCACCAACAAGCATTGTAAAATGCCCACTCGCAAGTGAGTTATCAATTAGCGGCAATAAATTTTGAAATTGTAAAACAGAAGTATCCTGAAACTCATCAATCAGATAATTGCTGTAACGCTCTCCCAATCGTTCATATATAAATGGTATAGGTTCATTCAATACAATTTTCGCGATCATTTTATTGAATTCCGAAATATGAAGAACATTGTTTTGTGTTTTATATTGAATCAGCAATTTTTCAATTTCATTTAAAACAGCTAATGAATAGATATTCTTATTGATGAGTTTTAATACGATGTAATCAGAATAACCTTCGTCTTTCAATTGTTGAATTTGCATGAAGTAATCCAACAACTGATTTTTGATCCCATCTATGGCTTGCTTTTCACTTGTTGCTATTTTCCCGCCATACCATTTATCTTCTCCAGCAGTAGCCTTTACATATGAATTTGGAGCAAGTGCATCCAACCTTCCTTTTGCGATTTTCTCAAAATAACCTGCTATTCCCGTATCACCGTAATAAAAATCCTTCGCCGATAATCCGTTTTTTTGAATTAGATCAATGGCATTTTTTGCAGGTTGTATTATCGATGTCTCAAATTTTTTGAGCTCTTCAAAAAGTGTGTCTTTGATTTTAAAAAAATCATCCACCTTTAAGTGCCTCAATTTATCAATATAAAATCCACCTTCTTCTTTTAATAAATGTTTCGCAAATAACTTCAAATCATACTCGATGTGCCAGTTTTTTTCGTCATCTGTTTTTCTTTCTGTAAACTCAATTAACGCTTTTGTCAATTGCTCATCGTTTCCAATTTGAGCAATTAATAAATCGATGGCTTGTGTAAGCAAACGATCATCATCCATTTCGATCTCAAAGCTCATTGGTATTTTCAAGTCGAATGCGAATGTGCGAACCACTTTGTGAACAAAACTATCAATCGTTCCGATTGCAAAATCTGAGTAATTATGAAGAATCGCCGTCAGAATATGCTGTGCCCTGCGACGAATAATCGCATCATCTAATTTTTGCGCGGTATTTAGTTTTACATGTTCTTTTAATGCATTTAACAACGTTTTTGTTCCCGAAGAAATAACTGTATAATCTTCTTCAGCAAGCTCTTTAAGTGCTTTGCTGATCCTTTCTTTCATTTCGGCTGCAGCTTTATTGGTGAAGGTAATTGCCAGAATATGTTTATACGCCTGAGGAGGATATTGTGTATCGGTAAGTGCCAGCGCCAGGTATTCTTTTACGAGCGTAAATGTTTTACCCGAACCTGCAGAGGATTTATATACTGTAAAATTTTTTGTTGTCATTTCAACCAATCGTATTGCAAAATACGCAATAAATATGTAAACTTGTTAAAAGTAAAAATTGTTTTATTGCTTCCTGGTTTTGTTAAATATTAGCCTTCTTCCTTATTTATGAAAAAAGCCTTTCTTTTTTTTATAACGATATTTACCTGCCAATATATTTTGTATGCACAAATAGAAGATACTGAAAAAGGAAGCGTGTTAATTATGTTACGGGAGGATACAGCTGTTTCTTCTATCACAAAACAGCATGCCCGTTTCAATGGTTTGGGAACAGCGTTTCAATTAGAGGAAGTTGTTTCCAGATCCATGCACATTTATTTATTTTCATTTGATTTTCATCATATAAACAGTGATGCATTTTTAGCGATGCTTCGCAAAAATCCATTGGTAAAAATTGCTCAATACAATCACACGATACAATCGCGGGCTGTTCCAAATGATACAAATTTTAATTACTTGTGGAACTTTCAAAACACAGGAGATAATAATGGAATTGAGGGTGCAGACATTGATGGGGTTAAGGCATGGGATATTGCAACAGGCGGTACTACTGTTGACGGAGACACGATCGTTGTAGCTGTTGTTGATTATGGATTTGACTTATCACACCCTGACTTAAATTACTGGAAAAACTATCAGGAAGTTCCGATGAATGGAATTGATGATGATGGAAACGGATATATAGATGATGTAAGAGGATGGAACGCAAAAATAAAAACAGACAGTTTACCATACAATAATCACGGAACACATGTATCTGGAATAGTTGGTGCAAGAGGGAATAATGGAATTGGTGTAACAGGCATAAACTGGAACGTTAAAGTAATGCCGGTTTCATATGGTGATCTGGCAAAAGAGTCAAATGCAATTGCAGCCTATGCATATGTTTGGGATCAACGTGTGCTATACAACAAAAGTGTTGGTAAAAAAGGAGCTTTTGTGGTAAGCACCAACTCTTCTTTTGGAATTGATACCGCGAATGCTATTCATCATCCCTTGTGGTGCGCTATGTACGATTCGCTTGGGGCAGTTGGCATTTTAAATGTTGCAGCTACCAAAAATCAAAATGTGAATATAGATGTTGTTGGTGATCTTCCAACCAGTTGTGCAAGTAACTGGCTCATCTCTGTAACGAATAGCACAAACAGAGATGAAAAAAATCCTGGTGCGGCATTTGGCAAAAAAACTATTGATTTAGCAGCACCTGGAACAAACATCGCATCCACAACCATTTTGAACGGGTACGGATATCTTTCAGGAACATCCATGGCTACACCTCATGTTAGCGGAGCTGTCGCATTGATGTTTTCAGCAGCCTGTCCAAAATTCATGAAAGCATATAAAGCCAACCCTGCGGGGATGGCGCTTATGATAAAGGATTCTTTATTGAATGCGGTAGACGTACTTCCTGCATTGCAAGAGATAACACTAAGTAACGGACGGCTTAATTTATTTAAATCGCTTCGTGCTGTAAAAAATTATTGTGGAGAAAATACATTTTCAACATCCGATGATTTATTTACAATTTTAAATGTGTATCCGGTTCCTGCAATTGGAAGTGAACTAACAATTGATTACACGAGTGATGTAGAAGCTGAACTGGAAATTGTTTCGGTACTTGGTCAAAAGGTCCTTACAATCCCTTGTAGAAATAGCGATACCGGCATTATACAACATACACATATTCCGCTTTCGGGTATGAGCTGCGGCATGTATTTTATAAGAATACGCGCGACTAATAAAAAAACAAAAGCTGTAAAATTTATTTTGCAATAAACTTTACGCTGCTACTTTTCATTTTATCCAATCCGAATTTTCAACCTCCTTATCACTAAAAACGTCAGTTGATGTCTTCGTTTGTTTTCAAATGCATCATTATTCGATCATATTAACGATTTCATAATAGGTAATTGATTTTCTCAAAATAAATGATTCCGTGATTTGTCCACGCGAATGATCCCATTTTATAATCATTCAAAATCCGTTCATTGAAATCGTTTATTCGATAAAACTTAAAATGTTATTGAAATGTAAAAACGTAATCCAATTTTCTACGATTGAAAATGATTCAAAAAAAAGACACATTTCTAAAAACC
>DAORKB010000126.1:7360-9730 GCA_035439365.1 Bacteroidia bacterium | reverse complement strand
AACCCCATTTTTCCTTACATTTGTGTCCCTTAAATAAAAGTATGAAGAATCAGGTTAAAATATTTTCTGGGTCCGCCTCTCAATACCTTGCTGAAAAGATAGCAAAATCATACGGTCAGGACCTGGGTAAAGTGTCGAAATTGCACTTTAGTGATGGGGAGTTTCAAACATCTTACGAGGAAACAGTTCGTGGAAGCGATGTGTTTATTATTCAGTCTACTTTCCCTCCAACGGATAACCTATTTGAGCTTTTATTGATGATTGATGCTGCAAAGAGGGCTTCAGCACATCAAATTATTGTTGTAATGCCTTATTTTGGCTATGCTCGTCAGGATCGTAAAGATAAACCTCGTGTAGCCATTGGCGCTAAAATGGTAGCAAACCTGCTTTCTGCTGCTGGCGCGACACGTATCATTACCATGGACTTGCATGCCGACCAAATTCAAGGGTTCTTTGACTTTCCAGTGGATCACTTATACGCCTCTTCCATCTTTTTACCCTATATCCAAAGTCTTAATTTGCCAAATTTAACAATGGCAGCTCCGGATATGGGAGGAACAAAAAGAGCAAATGCTTATGCAAAGGTTTTAAAATCAGATATCGTTATTTGTTACAAACAACGTTCACGCGCCAATGTAGTAGACAGCATGACGGTAATCGGAGAAGTAGAAGGAAAGGACATCGTATTGGTAGACGACTTAATCGATACTGGTGGAACCCTAACCAAAGCAGCTGATTTGATGGTGGATCGTGGTGCAAGAAGTGTAAGAGCTGTTTGTACACACGCTGTTCTTAGCGGTAAAGCATACGAAAATATTGAAAAATCAAAAATAGCCGAATTGGTTGTTACCGATACTATTCCACTGAAACAAGAATGCAGCAAAATTAAAGTGTTGTCAGTTGCAGATCTGTTTGGAAAAGTATTGCACAGTGTTCATAGTTACAAATCCATCAGCTCTAATTTTATAGTGAGCTAGATTGAATATATACATTGCGTCAATTACAATTAAAAAACAGCTTTCGCGATGACGCAACGAAAGCATATAATTAAAAATAAATAAAATGAAAGCAGTATCTATTAGCGGTTCGTTACGCGCGAACGTAGGGAAAAAAGATGCAAGTGCATTGAGAAATGCAAACCAGGTTCCATGTGTACTTTACGGAGGAAAAGAGCAAGTTCACTTTGCTGTTTCAGCACCAGAGTTCAAAAACTTAATTTACACACCTGAAGTACAAACCGTAGATTTGAATATCTCAGGTAAAAAGTACAATGCAATTCTTCAGGAAGCACAATTTCATACATTAACGGATAATTTATTGCACGTTGACTTTTTAGAAATCGTTGCTGGTAAACCTGTAACAATGAATATCCCTGTAAAAACAACTGGAACATCTCCTGGTGTTAGAGCGGGTGGTAAATTATTGAAAAAATTAAAAACATTAAAAGTAAAAGGTCCGGTTGAAAAAATGCCAGATACTATTGACATTGCGATTGATTCATTAGAAATTGGTCAAGGTGTACGTGTTGGTGATATTAAATTAGAAGGATTAACATTACTAAATGCAGAAAGCGTTACAGTTGTGAGTGTTCAGGTAACACGTGCTGCTGTTGCAAGTGCTGACGAAGCTGCAAAAGCTGCTGCTCCTGCAAAAGCTGCTACTCCTGCTGCAGGTGCTGCGAAACCAGCTGCTGCTGCTGCTGCAAAACCAGCTGCAAAAAAATAATACAAGTGTTGTGTAACATAAAAAGAGGCTGTTCGTTTTGCGAACGGCCTCTTTTGCTTTTTAACTTAACAGGGTTTGGATAAATAGCTACTTTTGAATCAAACTCATACAAACGAATGAAAGCGCACCAACTGACTTACCTTTTTTTACTCATAGCTGTCACCAGTATCGCTCAAAAAATGCCACCTATCAAAAGAAATATAAATACAACCGAATTTATAATCATAGGTGGTATCAAACAATGCATCAACATAAAAAGTGCAGATACAACAAAGCCTGTATTACTTTATTTGCATGGGGGACCCGGAGAATCAGTAATGACAATAGCAGATACATTTACCACGAAGTTGCAACAGGAATTTGTAGTGGTGCAATGGGACCAAAGAGGCAGCGGAAAAACAGCTGAGGCAAATGCATCAGGCGCCCCCTTTTCATTAACAACAATGAAAATGGATACTTATGAGCTGACACAATACTTACTAAAACGGTTTAAGCAAAAGAAATTATATTTGGTTGGACATTCCTTTGGAACCGTACTGGGCTTTTACATGGCCGATAAATACCCTCAACTTTTAAATGCATACATTGCCATTAGTCCAACTATAAACACAATGGAAAGCGAAGAACTCAATTTGCAAAAGATAA
>DAORKB010000126.1:0-7260 GCA_035439365.1 Bacteroidia bacterium | reverse complement strand
ATCATTATGAGCAAATTTTTAATTGTTGGTCTCGGCAATATAGGAGAAGAGTATAGCAATACACGTCATAACATCGGCTTTATGGTACTAGATGCGATTGCGAAAAAAAACGAACTGAAATTCAAAACAGATCGGTTAGCAGATGTCACAGAATTTAAATTCAAAGGGAAAACACTGGTACTCGTAAAACCTTCTACCTATATGAATTTGAGTGGTAAAGCAGTTAATTACTGGTTACAGGCAGAAAAAATCAACAAGGAAAATTTATTGGTTATTACAGACGACATCGCATTACCGCTTGGTGCCCTGCGAATGAAAGGGAAGGGAAGTGATGGAGGACACAATGGATTAAAAAATATACAGGAAATTTTAACAACCCCTGATTATCCTCGTTTACGATTCGGTGTTGGAAATGAATTTCCCAAAGGACGCCAAGTAGAATTTGTGCTTGGAAAATGGAGCCAGGAAGAAGAAAAATTACTCCAACCGCGTATCGAACTTGCTATTGAAATGATTCAGGCGTTTGCTACAATTGGTTTGCAAAGAGCCATGTCGGCTTATAATAATAAATAACTATATTTTTTTAACCACATAGGCACATAGAAACATAGGGGTTTGTAATAAATACTTAATCTATGTTTCTATGTGCCTATGTGGTTAATTTTTTATAAGTAATGTCTTATCTTTGTATCACTTGAAAACCCCCGATCACATACAAACGCTTCTGCGCACCTTACCAGACAATCCTGGCGTATACCAATATTTTGATGAAGAAGAAAAACTACTGTATGTCGGTAAAGCAAAGAATTTAAAAAAACGTGTTTCTTCTTATTTCAATAAGGATAACTATGAGAATGGAAAAACACAGGTGCTTGTCAAAAAAATAGTAGACATCAAGTACATCATTGTCAATACCGAATTGGATGCGCTCTTACTCGAAAACACCCTCATTAAAAAATATCAGCCCCGCTATAACATCAGCTTAAAAGATGATAAAACCTATCCCTGGATATGTATTAAAAATGAACGTTTCCCACGTGTTTTTGCAACCCGCAATATTGTAAAGGATGGTTCCCAATATTTTGGTCCCTATGCTTCTGTGAAAGTAATGAATACAGTACTCGATTTGATCAAGCAATTGTATTACTTAAGAAACTGTAATTTAAATTTAACGGAAGAAAATATTGAAGCGGGTAAATTTAAAGTGTGCCTGGAGTATCACATTGGAAATTGCAAGGGTCCTTGTGTGGCAAAAGAAACAGAAGCGGAGTACAATCAAACCATTTCAGAAATAAAGGAAATCATTAAAGGAAATGCAAATGGTGTAGCGAAACACCTGAAAGCACTTTTGCAGGAACATGTTGAAAAAATGGAGTTTGAAAAAGCGCAGCTTGTCAAAGAAAAAATTGAACTGCTTGAAAAATTTCAGAGTAAATCAACAGTGGTCAACCCTTCCATTAGCAATGTAGAGGTGTTTTCCATTGCAACAGATGACAAAGCAGGTTATGTGAATTTTTTAAAAGTGATGAATGGCGCCATCATGCAAGGGCACACCATCGAAATGAAAAAGAAGTTGGATGAAAGCGATCAGGAACTGCTGACGTTGGCCATTGCCGAATTGCGCGAACGTTTTAACAGCGATTCAAAAGAAGTAATTGTGCCATTTGAAATTGAAACGGAATTTCCAAACATCACATTTTTGGTTCCGCAACGTGGAGATAAAAAACAATTGTTGGAACTATCGCAACGCAATGTAGAGTATTACCGCAAAGAAAAATTGAAACAGGAAAGTTTAGTGGACCCTGAACGTCATACCAAACGCATCCTGGAGCAAATGAAAAAAGATTTGCATTTGCAGGAAGAGCCAAGACACATTGAATGCTTTGATAATTCAAACTTCCAGGGTGCTTACCCGGTTGCAGCCATGACCGTTTTTAAAGATGCAAAACCGAGTAAAAAAGATTACCGCCACTTTAACATAAAAACAGTAGAGGGGCCGGATGATTTTGCATCGATGGAAGAAATTATTTACAGACGTTACAAAAGGGTGCTGGAGGAAAATCAAAGTCTGCCGCAACTTATCGTTATTGACGGTGGAAAAGGCCAGCTTGGAGCTGCTTTACACAGCCTTGAAAAATTAGGGCTTCGTGGTAAGGTTGGCATCATTGGTATTGCCAAACGTTTGGAAGAGATTTATTTCCCGAATGATCCGATCCCGATGTACCTCGATAAAAGAAGTGAATCTTTAAAAATCATTCAGCAGATTCGTGATGAGGCCCACCGTTTTGGGATTACACATCATCGCAGCAAAAGAGATAAAGGAACATTAAAAACAGAGCTGACCGAAATTAACGGTGTGAGCACCACTACGGCTCAAAAATTATTATCACATTTTAAATCTGTTAAACAGGTAAAAGAAGCATCAGAAGCTGAATTGACTGAAGTGATTGGAAAGGCAAAAGGGAAGATAGTGTATGAGCACTACCATAAACCAGAGTGAGTAGTGAGCATCGAGTGCTTTTTTTTACACTCACTACTCACTCTGATTTTATGACAGCTTCTCCGTCAGCAATTTCATTTCAATAGCCGGGGAGATCCGTTCATACAGGATGTTGTAAACAGCAGTGGTAATAGGCATTTCCACTTTTTGCTGTTTGTTGATTTCATGAACACACTTGGTTCCATAATACCCCTCTGCAATCATATTCATTTCCAATTGGGCAGATTTAACCGAATACCCTTTTCCAATCATGCTACCAAATGTGCGGTTTCGGCTAAATTGGGAATACGCTGTAACCAGCAAATCGCCGAGGTATGCCGAGCTTTTAATATCACGATCAATCGGATGAACCGCATCCACAAAACGTTTGATCTCCTGAATAGCATTGGAAATGAGTACTGCTTGAAAATTATCACCATAGCCCAATCCATGACAAATACCACTGGCAATAGCAAATACATTTTTTAATACGGCTGAATATTCTGTTCCGAAAATATCATCAGAAACAGTTGTTTTGATATACCTGCAATTCAATAATGAAGCAACATAAGCAGCATTATCGGTATTCTGACAGGCAATGGTGAGGTACGATAATTTTTCCATCGCCACTTCTTCAGCATGACATGGACCTGTTAAAACACCAATGTTATCCATTGAAATACCATATTCGGTATTGAAAAATTCACCGATAATCAAATTATGCTGAGGCACGATTCCTTTGATGGCTGAAAAAACTTCCTTGTTTTTAAAATCGGCAGCAGTTAAGCCTGTTAATGCGTCCTTTAAAAAAGCAGAAGGAACAGCCATTACCAACACATCTGCTTGTTTGATGATTTCTTTGAGGTTATTGAGAATGGTTAGTTTAGCCGTATCAAACTCAACAGAAGTTAAATAATTAGGGTTGTGCTTGAATTTTTTAATATGTTCAACACTTTCTATATTTCGTATCCACCAGTATACATGTGGTGCATTGTTGCACAACATTTTTACAATAGCTGTGGCCCAACTTCCTCCTCCGATTACCGCAATTTTTTTTGTAGCGTCCATTTTATGACTGCATCATTTTTTGTGAAGCCGAAAATACGCATTTTTTTAGTGTCTGCCCGATCCATTTACTAAATGGTGAGTTGTGTTGTTTGAATGGGTTTTTCCACAGAAATTGATACCTTTATGGGCTAATTAATGGAATAATGAGACCCAGTTTTGATGATATTTATATGGAGTTGGCAGAAAACCTTGCCAAACGTTCGCATTGTGTGAAGGCGCAGGTAGGAGCCGTGCTTACCAAAGATACCCGTATTGTTTCCCTGGGTTACAATGGCCCGCCGGCAGGTACACATAATTGTGATGAGGTGTGGCCGGATGAAGGTTGCCCAAGAGACAGCAAAGGAAGTTGTTCCCTGGCATTGCATGCTGAACAGAACGCTATTTTATACGCTTCAAAAAATAATGTGGCCATTGAAGGAGCAACGCTGTACGTTACCTTATCGCCTTGTATAGCCTGTGCCCGTGTTATATTTACAACCGGTATCCGCAAGGTTTATTATTTGAATTCGTATGCAGATTTTAAAGGATTAAAGTCGGATGAAGGAGTTGATTTCCTTAAAAAATTTGGGGTTGAAGTAATACGCTACAAAAAATGAGCATCAGCTCATTTTATTGTAGCGCCTCCGCTCTTACTTTTGCTCTTACTCTTACTCTCGCTCTGTCTTTGATTTTTTCCTTACATTTGTATTCCACACTAGCAGCAGTTAAGATATGAATCGGCCTAAATTTTACATTTATCTTCCCATCGTTTTTTCACTTGTATTAATTCTCGGAATTTTGATTGGCCAGACCGTTAACTCTAGTAATAAACGTGGAGGGATCATTTCTGTTAATTCAAAAAATCAATATAACAAAATTGAGGAGATTCTGCATTATATTGATGAGGAGTATGTTGATACGATCAATGATAAACAACTTGTAGAGAAAACAATTACAACGATGCTTCAAAACCTGGATCCACATTCCAGCTATATGACAGCAGAAGAATTAAAAGCCAACAATGAGCCGCTGCAAGGAAATTTTGAAGGTATTGGAATAGAATTTAATATTGTATCAGATACGATCCGTGTCCTGTCTGCTATTCCCGGTGGCCCTTCCGAGCGTGTTGGGATTCAGGCCGGAGATAAAATTGTTGAGGTAGAAGGAAAAAAAGTAGCCGGAATAAAAATTACCAATCGTGATGTTTTAGCCAAATTAAAAGGTACCGGTGGAACAAAAGTAAAAGTGGGTGTTTTAAGAAGAGGAAAAGCAACCATTCAAAATTTTACCATTACCCGCGGAACAATTCCAATTTATAGTGTTGACGTATCCTACATGCTTACACCAAAAGTAGGTTATATTAAAATTAGCAGGTTTGCTACAGATACGTATAGTGAATATTTAGCTGCATTTGAGAAGCTGAAAAAAATGGGTATGCAGGAACTGATTATTGATTTACGTGGAAATGGTGGCGGCTATTTGAATACAGCGGTTAGCCTGGCAGATGAGTTTTTATCAAAGGGAAAAGAAATTGTTTATACCATTGGAAAGTCGCGTCCACGAACAGATTACAAAGCAACCGAAAAAGGGCTTTTTGAAAATGGAAAACTGGCTATTTTGATTGATGATGGATCCGCTTCGGCAAGCGAAATTTTGGCTGGAGCGATGCAGGATAATGACAGGGCTACCATTATCGGGCGTCGTTCGTTTGGAAAAGGTTTGGTTCAGGAACAAAGCGAATTTAGTGATGGTTCGGCAATGCGTCTTACAATTGCCCGCTATTATACACCTACCGGCCGTTGTATTCAAAAAACCTATTCAAATGGAGTTGAAGATTATTATAAGGAAGAAGCGCATAGATTTGACACAGGAGAATTGGAAAGTGTAGATAGTATCAAAATAAATGACAGTTTAAAGTTTACAACACCAGGCGGAAAAACAGTGTATGGCGGAGGTGGGATCATTCCGGACGTGTTTGTACCACTCGATACGGCAGGACGTTCGCATTACCTGGCTGAAGTTGCGTTTAATGGATTGATCAATGATTTTGCATTCGATTATGTGGATGAACAACGCACAAAACTAAGGGAGCAATATACGACCATCGAAAAGTTTAATAATGCGTTTGCGATTACACCGGCAATTGTAAACAATTTTGTAGCCTATGCTCAAAGGAATGGAGTAAAACCAAATGAAAAACAACTTCGAATATCAGAATCAATCATCAAACTACAGCTGAAGGCCCTTATCGCACGAAACCTTTGGAGCAATAGTGGCTTTTATCAGGTGTTGCATAAGGATGATAATGTGTTGAAAAGAGCCTTGGAAGAATTTAAATAAAATAAAAAGGAGCTATCAAATCAGATAGCTCCTTTTTATTTTAATTAGAACGAGTAGTTAAAAATTAGTGATTCACTACGATTCTTTCCTTTTTAATAACGGAATTGTCATTCTCTACATTTAAGAAATAAATACCATTTTGTAAACCGGATACATCTAAGTCAGCTCTGTTACCAGCTATTTTCACGGTTTCTTGAACTTTCTTTCCAACAACATCATAAAGTGATAAGTTGTAATTAGCATCAGGCATATTTTCCAAGGCGACACTTACAGAAGAAGAAGCCGGGTTAGGAAAAATTTTCAAAGCAGGCTCTCCATTTGTGTCTTCTAATTCTGTAGTTGTATTCGGACGCATAAGTTCCCATGATTGTAAAGTACCATTCACTAACTTATAGGCCCAACCATAACTAGGTGATGAACCACAAGTATTTTGGTTCCAGACAGAGACAGAAAGGATGTCATTTGGGATCATCAAAACGCTGTAAGAACCACCATTACCGGTTGTTGAAGGACCTGACTGATACTGCCCATTTGAACCAATCGAAGATTTTGTTACACTCCAGTAACAGCTGCTAAATGTTACAGTTGCTGTTTTTTTTGCGGGCGTGGGGGTTGGGCTTAATGTCACATAAAACGTTGCACCGTCATCAGTTGGCATGACCTGATTACGTTGAAGAGTTTTACTTGTAGTAGGAGAAGCTACATTTGAACAAGAAGCCGTATACCTTAACGTAACAACTACCGGTGAACTGTTTGCAGGAAATGAAAAAGTAGCAATGCTACCAGGACCATAAGGTTGAGCGGTTACACTTTGAAGTGTTGCATTGCTTGCACTCCATGAATAACCTGTGGTTCCTGTTGGCAATGCTTGTGTTGTGCTTGCTTTAAAGGTTCCGCCGCCAGTACTGCATACGCCGGAAACTGTTGTAAAATCTGGTGTATAAGCAGGTGTACCAACAACTACTTCCATCGATGCAGAGACGGTATAACTTATTCCAAAAACTTTATAATGATAAGTTACCTGTACCCATGATACACCGGATGAAGGAAAACGTACATGGCATTTTTCACGACCCACATAAGAGCCCGGGATGTTAGAGTTAACCTGGTAAACAACCGTATACTCTGTAGTACCGGTTTCTGTAAACGTACCAAGCCACCGCAGGTGTATACTATTTTTTCCTGGGTTAATCCTGAGGAGGCATCAAAGTTTTTACTTGATGTATACTCATTAAACATAGTTGGAGATTTGTAGCATCCGGACATTGTGTGGCTCTTCCATAGATAGTTGCATTAAAACCAGCGAACCCTTTCAAAGAGATGACAATTAAGGCTAAAATTAAACTGAAATTTTTTTTCATTGTATTTTTAGATTTATTAGAGATTAATTTTTT
>DAORKB010000125.1:0-9865 GCA_035439365.1 Bacteroidia bacterium | reverse complement strand
TTTTATTCAAGCGATAGGTAACTGAAGTAATGATGAATTGATTTTTTAATTGCTGCTTAAAAACACTTTCGCGGTATCCAAATTTACATGCTTCTTTGTTGAAGGTATGTAACGTTTTCTCTTGTATGTGATAGGCTTGTAATTCGTGAAAACAATCTTTTATTTCTACTCCATAAGCTCCGATATTTTGCATGGGGCTAGCACCTACATTGCCAGGTATTAACGACAAATTTTCAAGTCCGGCATAATTATGTTCAATGCAATGCATCACAAAGTTGTGCCATACTTCACCAGCTGCAACACTTACATAATAATGATCTGCATCTTCTTTTATTAATTCTATTCCTTTCAGTTCGTTTTTCAATACGAGCCCATCCACATTTTTGGTGAACAACAAATTGCTTCCGCCTCCTAAAATCAATTTGGGAACGGATATAAAATGTTGATCGCTTAACAATGCGGTTAATTGATCGATTGTTGAAAACGCAGAAAAATGCTGCGCTAACACTTCAATACCAAATGTATTTAATTGTTTAAGGGAATAGTTTTGTTGAATAACCATAATTTGAAAAATGCAATTTTTTTCCCGACTTCGCTGCGCCATGGCTAAAGCTAGGGCGGCATGCGATCGAACTAACACGCTCGACCCCATATTTCTGAACTGACATTCTCGAACCCGATAACAATCGGAAGACGTTATTGCAAGTCCTTAAAAATATCATTCATTTCTTTGTTAGATATTTTTTTATGATCGGAAGTGTAAGTAAAATCCTCATCCTCTATATCTTCTTTCATAACAGCAGTAGCAGTAAAATGTAATTCAAATGCCAGTTTTTTTATCTGATATTCCATCAGCACGCCCTCAATTTTATTAAAAGGATTTGCAAAATTAGGGTTTTTAAAATCCAGCTCTTTTGTATAATAAATATCAAATTCAGGTTGATCCTTCTTTTTTGGTATGACATGCACTTTAAAACACTTGTATCCGGCAATCATTTTTGTTTCGTCGGTTTTCACAAAGTCGCATTGAAACTCATTATTTTCTCTTTCAATATCAAATGTATTTTGTACTGCCACCATTTTTTTATTCAATAGTTTCATACAAATTGTATTGGTATTTGTCTCCGGATTGGCAATAAAAGAAGCGGAAAAGAGCCCCATTTCTGCACTCATGGTGGCACAGGATTTATTATCCTTAAATTTGAAAATCATTTTGTCGGGAACCATTTCAGCCATCATATTTCCATCGCCATTCAATACTTTTACACTGTACTCAATACGACCTTCGGAAATATATTTCTCACTTTTATGCTGACAACCCAGGATCAATAAAAAACAGACAACAATGGGAGCAATTAATTTCTTTTTCATCTATCTTCTATAACCCAATAATAATAACTCCTGTTTCAATTTTTTAAGTCTGGAAAGATAGCACTTTTATTACGGAAATCAAAATAAAAACAGGGCACAAATTGCTCATTTACACAGGAAAAGTGTCATTTACGACAAATCAGTTAAATTTATATCTTCGTGCAAAGAAAGGCTTTTAAAGATGTCCCCTTCAGCTTATGAAAAGAGTGATTGTTTCGGTAATTAATGATTTAAGCACAGATCAACGTGTGCATAAAACATGTAACACCATTCATGCTCTGGGCTTTGAAGTGATGCTGGTAGGCCGCAAACAACGGATGAGCTTGCCACTCCAACCCCGAAGATACAAGGTAAAACGTATGTTTCTGTTGTTTGAAAAAGGTCCGCTTTTTTACCTGGAATACCAGATCCGCTTGTTTTTCTATCTTTTGTTAAACCCTTCGGATATCCTTGTTTCTAATGACCTGGATACCTTATTACCCAACTACCTCATCAGCAAGTTGAAAAAGAGCACCCTCGTTTATGATACACATGAGCTGTTTTGTGAAGTACCGGAACTACAAGGCCGACCATTTAAAAGAAACCTGTGGAAAGCCATTGAGCGTTATATTTTTCCTAAACTCAAGCATGTGTTCACCGTTAACGAGTCCATTGCAGCTATTTACCGGGAAGAGTATAAAGTGGATATTTGTGTGATTCGTAACGTGCCTTTGCTTCATCAACAAAATAAACTGGTTAAACGATCAAAAAGAGAACTCGGAATTCCCGAGGACAAAAAAATCATTCTTTTGCAAGGTGCCGGCATTAATGTGAACAGAGGTGCCGAAGAGGCTGTTCAAGCGATGCAATACCTGGATGATGTTGTTTTATTGATCATTGGCAGCGGAGATGTGATTGACCTTTTAAAGCAGCTTACGCATACATTGAATTTAGGCTCAAAAGTGCTGTTTATCCCTAAAGTTCCATTTCAGGAGCTTAGGCTATATACACAATACGCCGACTTAGGGTTAACCTTAGATAAATCGACCAACCTGAACTATAAATTCAGTCTGCCCAATAAACTGTTTGACTACATCCATTCAGAAGTACCTGTTTTATCCTCTGATTTGCCCGAAATAAAGAAAATTATTTACACCTATAATATAGGAGAATGCATTGATGGGCACGATCCACAGGCAATTGCTAAAAAGATATCCACAATGCTCCATGAAGAAACAATCTACCAAGTGTGGAAAAAAAACACTAAAATTGCAGCCGAAAACCTGAATTGGGAAAAGGAAGAGCAACAACTAATTGCTGTTTATATGCAATTTCGTTAGTGCCAGGTATAATTATAATGGATCAAAAGCATTTACATATTGTTTCTTTCGATGTTCCGTATCCTGCAAATTACGGAGGAGTGATCGATATTTATTACAAGATTAAAGCATTGCATGCACAAGGTATAAGGGTTCATTTACATTGTTTTGAATATGGCCGTGCAGAAGCACTTACCCTGGAAAGCGTTTGTGAAAAAGTATACTATTACAAACGCAAAATGAACAAACAACAGTTGCTGCTTTCTCTTCCGTTTGTTGTTGTGAGCCGTTCTTCCGAAAAACTTGTTGAAAATTTGATGCGCGACAAGCATTCTATTTTATTTGAAGGATTGCACTCCTGTTTCCATCTGGATGATCCCCGCTTATCCAATCGCACCAAAATAGTGCGTACACACAATATAGAACATGATTATTATAAAAATCTTGCGAAAGTGGAACGTTCTGTATTTCGAAAAATGTATTTTTCGATTGAGGGTCGTAAACTAAAACGTTTCGAAAAAATACTTCACAAAGCTAATTTCATTGCAACCATTTCTTCTGCTGATGCGAAGACATTATCGGCACACTATAAAAATGTCCATCATATCAGTGCCTTTCATGCAAATGAACAAGTTAAGATCAAGGAAGGAAGAGGTACATTTTGTTTATATCATGGAAATCTTGAAGTTGGTGAAAATAATGAAGCTGCCTTGTTTTTGGTAAATGAAATTTTTTCAAAAATTAAAATTCCGCTGGTAATTGCAGGACGCAAACCTTCTGCAGAATTAAAGCTTGCTGTTGAAAAACACAACCACATTTTGTTAAAAGCCAATATCAATACCCCCGAAATTGACGAGCTTATTAGCAACGCACAAATTAATGTATTGCCAACATTTCAGGCAACCGGTATTAAGTTGAAATTACTGGCAGCCTTGTTTAATGGAAGACATTGCATTGTAAATCCACCAATGGTAGCCAATACCGGTTTGGAAGATTTATGTTCCATTCAGAATTCAGCTGAATCCATGGCAAGTGAAGTAGTCCGTTTATTTGAACTTCCGTTTGATATGAATGAGAATGAAAAAAGAACGACCGTTTTAAATGAATCGTTTTCAAACGCAACGAACGTGAAGAAATTAATGCAGTTGATTTGATTAAACATACAACGTTCATTTTAATCAGATCATCCTACAAGCTCTTATTGTACCGGTTCCTGTATTCTAAAGGCGACATCCCCGTGATTTTCCGGAACACCTCCCGAAATGCTTTTATATCTGAATATCCAACCTCGTACATCACTTCATTAACTGTTTTGCGACTGGTTTCAAATGTACGTTTTGCAGACTCTATTTTTACACGTTGCAAATATTCAAGCGGTGTATTTCCTGTTGCTTTTATAAATCTTCTATCAAAGTTACGTCTGCCTACTGAAAATTTTGAAGATAAATATTCCATTGATATTTTTTCATGACGCTTCTTTTCAATATACAACTGTGCCTCTTTTACCATCTCATCACCGTGCTGTTTTTGCCCCTTGAATATAATAAAGGAAGACTGGCTTTGTCTGTCCATTTCAATCTGAAATACTTTGGAACAATAAATTGCTGTTTGCCTGTCAAATTTTTTTTCAATCAGATACAGTATCAAATTAAGGAACGAATAGGCGCCGCCATTCGTATAAATTCCATTTTCGTCTGTAATCAATTTATCTGTTTGCACATGAATCTGCGGAAACATGATTCTGAAATTATCGGCAACACTCCAATGTGTGGAACATGTCTTCCCATCCAACAAGCCTGTTGATGCCAGTAAAAATGCACCAGAACAAACGCTTGCTATTTCTGCATCTTTCTTGTACTGATCTTCCAGCCATTTAATAAGCAATCTATTTTCTTTTACCGTTTGCTGATAATTGTGGTTGAGGGATGGGATAATAATGAGATCTGTTTTTTTAATTTCAGAAATAGACGTATGTGGTTTGACGGTAAATACACCACCATTGAATTCCACTTTCTTTGAAATACCAGCCAATTCAATTTTAAACAATTCTTTCTTTCCATTTTGTTTCCAATATTGATTTGCTCTAGTCAGTATTTCATAAGAACCGGTAATGCTACTGATGTTGTTTTCTCCATTTGGAACAACAATGGTGAGATGCTTCATGAGGGTTTTATTTTATACAAAGATAGGAAAGCGAAATGTCCAAATCAACCCGTTGTAAAGTGTATTTTGCCTCAGTTATGATCCTTGAGGGATCACAAAACGAATATTGTGAGTTCTTCCTTTCTTTTTCTTTTTGTCTTGAAACAAAAAGAAACAAAAAATTCAAGAAAGCATAATCGGTCCACCCACATGCAGGCGCTGCTCCGTATGCTTTCAGGCCTTACGCGCCGCACTGATTTTTCATTCTACCAAAAAATGTTAATGTTAAAAATTAATAATTCTACTATCTCCTATTATTTAATCTTGCGATGAACTGAAAATTAGTGATGAACGCGGGGAGGAAAGGCGCTTTGTTGGGGCGGCTCTGTGCGGCCAGGTGAGAGAAAGACGCATTAGCCGCGTTGGCTCGCGGGATTGTCTTTCTCGCAGGGAAACATTAAAGCGCCCTTGAATTTTTTGTTTCTTTTTGTTTCAAGACAAAAAGAAAATAAATACATGATGTGATCCCTCCAGGATCAAACTAATTTACACAGGATCAACATCCACTTGCATGCGTACAGACTTATAGTCGCTGCTCGCTTTGAATTGTGTTAATAAATCGGAAATTATTTTTTTTGCTGTAACAGCAGAAGCTTCACGTTCCAACTTGATGAGAATATTTTTGTGATATAAATTGCGTATACGTGAAACGATAGGATATTCCGGACCTAATATTCGTTTTCCGAAATGTTTTCGCAGCGCATCTGCTAAATCCTTTGCAGCTGCATTTACCATATTTTGATCTTTATGAATAACGGTCAACTCAATCAATCGATAAAAGGGAGGATAATCAAAATTTTTCCTGTCGAGCAATTGTGAAGTGTACATCGACAAGTAGTTGTTTGCAATCACTTCCTGTATAATGCTATGTTCGGGGTTGTGTGTTTGAATAATTACTTTACCTCGTTTTTCCTTTCGCCCTGCTCTACCCGATACTTGTGCCATGAGGTGAAAGCTTCGTTCAAACGATCGAAAATCCGGAAAATTGAGCATGCTATCAGCATTTAAAATTCCTACGAGACTAACATTGTCAAAATCCAACCCTTTTGTTACCATTTGTGTTCCAACCAGGATATCAATGTTTCTTTCTTCAAAATCCTGGATGATGTGTTGATGCGCAAACTTACTGCGTGTTGTATCCAAATCCATACGCATTATTTTTGCTTTTGGATAAAAGATCGCTAACTCTTCTTCTATTTTTTCGGTTCCAAAACCTTTCATTTTCAAATCCGTGTCGCCGCAAGCTGCGCATTTTGAGGGTGGTTTAACCGAGTACCCACAATAGTGACAACGTAATTGATTGCTTGCTTTATGATACGTTAAACTCACATCGCAATTCACACATTGCGGAACCCATGCACAGGTATTGCATTCTAACTGCGGTGCAAAGCCCCGGCGGTTTTGAAATAAAATAACTTGTTCCTTTTTTTCAAGTGCCAATGAAATGGTATCCAACAGCAAGGGAGAAAAATGCGACTTCATCATTTTTTTTTGTGTTGCTTCTTTCACATCGGCAATTAATATTTCAGGCATTTGAACACCACCAAATCGTTTTTGTAGTTCGGCAAAACCATATTTTCCTTCCTGTGCGTTGTAATAACTTTCTATACCTGGTGTAGCAGATCCCAACAGCGTTTTTGTTTTATGAATGTGCGCCAGGTAAATAGCTGCATCTCTTGCATTGTAACGTGGTGCAGGGTCGTATTGCTTATAAGAGGTATCGTGTTCTTCATCCACAATCACCAAGCCCAGGTTATGAAATGGAAGGAACAATGCCGAACGTGCACCAATGATCAATTTGAATTGTGCAGTACTAACAGACGTTTCTTTGCTGTTTCTCAAAACTGCGTTCCATATTTCAACACGTTCGTTCTCATTAAATTTACTATGATACACACCTACCACATCTCCAAAATATTTTTGAAGGCGATTGATGATCTGTGCCGTCAATGCAATTTCAGGAAGCAAATACAACACTTGTTTTCCTTTTGAAATGGCTTGTTCAATAAGCTTCACATAAATCTCTGTTTTACCGGATGAAGTAACCCCATGCAACAGCACCACATCTTTTTCCGGTGTTTTTTCAGCAGAAGGGTTCCAACCAAACTGCTGTTCTATCGATTGAAACACGTGTTGCTGCAATTCGTTCAGTGAGCTTATTTTACTGGCTTGAACACTTTTCGAAAACCGTCCTACCTCTCGTTCATAGATTTCAAAAACATTTTTCCTGACCAATGCATTTATTGCTCCTTCTCCACCAGTAACCATTTGCAGGATAGCCGATTTTTTCACTTCCTGCTTTTCCTTTGCATATCGTTTGGATAAATTGATGTAAGCAATAAGAACCTCTAATTGCTTTGCTGCCTTTTTTTCAAGTGAAGAAAAAATCGCTTTCAAATTTTCCTCATCATCGGCATAAGCTGTCATACGCACAAAGGACTCTATCTTGGGCTTGAATTTTTCTTTCAGTTCTTCCTGAATCAGAATGGCTCCTTTTTCAATCAGCGATTTAATGATTGAATAAACCGTTTGTTGCTCAATAATTTCCGACACATCACTCAGCGAAAGTACATTTCTTAACTCCAGTGCTTCCATGATCAGAAATTCTTTATCAGAAAGCTCCGCAGATTGACCTTCAAATGAAGGATTCATCACCACTTTGGTTTCACTTGCCAACCGAAGTGCGCCGGGAAGTGCAGCCACCATTACCTCGCCAATGGTACACATGTAGTAATTACTCATCCAATCCCACAATTCAAATTGAAAGGAATTGACAATAGGGTGTTCATCTAAAACAGAATCCAGGTATTTGGCCGTATATTGCTTGGGAGGATTTTCATGAATGACACGAATAAGAGCCGTATATAATTTCCCTTTGCCAAACTGAACAACCACACGTTTGCCAATAGCAATTTGCTCGTTCAACTCATAAGGTACGCGATAGGTATATAAATTGGGAACGGCTAAAGGTAAAATAACATCAACAAAATACGTCGTGCGGCTCATGAAACAAATATACTTGTTTTACAGGTTCGATTTTTAAGGTTTAAAAACCATATTCACAGCTTTCCACTCCACTTCATCCTTAAATTTTACTGTTTTTGATTTCAAGGGATTAATTTTAAATCCAACTCTTTCATAACATTTAATCGCAGATGTATTCCAATCGTATACATTCAGCTCAATCGATTTTGCTTTTAATTTTTCTGCTGCAAAAATAACCAGTTCTTTCATAAGTGCCTGCCCATATCCTTTTCCTCGTTGATTCTGATCCCCGATAATAATCCTGCATATTTTAACATGATGATCATCCATTTTCATAATTTCTGCATGACCAATAATTTCATTTGTTTGCTTATAAAGTACTTTAAATGCAATGCGGTTCTCATCTTTCAAATATTCATGCAACTGTTGATGGGTTAATGGATGCTTAAAAATCCCTCCGGCAAATTGGAGCAACATCTCACCGGAATGAATCCAAGAGATCAATCGGGAAAAATCAGATTTGTTGAATGGTTCTAGTTCAATCATCTTTACATCTATGGTACCAGGGAACATACTTTTTATTTCTTAACAAAAATGATCTTTTCTTACGAATCAATTTTCCATTTGCCTTTATTTCAAATAATTTTTCTTTTCTATAAAATAACTTATTCGGCCAACGATGGGAATTTTGAGCATGATATGAAAACTGAAAATATTCTGATGAGTCTATTTTTCGTCCCGATCCATTATTGTAATCCGACAAAACAATTTCTTCTTTTACAAGCACTCCGTTTTTTTTATATACTATCGTGTCGTACGAGGGTATCATCTTAAAAACCAGTGTATCTCTCACCACTTTCCATTTCCCACTAGTGAAACTATAGATCCCCGTATGAAAGCGCCATTCATATAAAAATGTAGAATCTGCGTTGATTTTAATTCGCTCTGCAAAATAATTATTATAGCACCCTATATACTCGTTTTGAGCACTTATACAAAATGAGCTAAACATTAAAAACAAAACAATTGTATACTTCATCCTTTTATTTATTTTAATCCCCTTCCCATTTACGCTTCACTATCCCAGCCTTTACATTAATTTTATAGCCATTCACATCATTTTGCTTTAGGATGGTTTTCCTTAATTTCTTTGGATGAAATGCACGAAACACATAGCTCCCACCTTTTAATTTATGAATGGATTTTAGCTGCGTATATACAGATGAGGCACATCGCTGACCAAAGAAGGCGTAATCGTAAGATGGCGATTTTAAATTTGCATTGTAAAATGCCAGCAATTTTAATTTTTCTTCTGTTGTAACGGGGATAAAAATAGTGGTTACTTTTTTGTCACGTGTTCGTTGTTCCCATTCTTTTATAGTTTCCTTTTGAAACACACCATTTTTGGTATTTCTATGGGGAAAGGTATGAATACGATTTCCTTTAAAGTAAAAACCATAGGCATTGTTATCTATTTCAATCACCACGTGTCCGCCCCGCATACCGCCTATTGTCCGGTATTCATCTTTAAACTGAGGGTTGGGTTTTGAGCCGTGTGCAAGGCTTACAACAATTGTATCTTGCGAAAACACTTGAAAGGAAATAGCTGAAAGCAAGCTTAATAAAACAAATCTTATCTTGTAGTAATGCAATTTCATCAGTAACTTAAAAATAAGCAATTTTATTCATATTGCTTATATCGACAAGATCTCCAGCATCCGTATTAAATCACT
The DNA here is from genome assembly GCA_035439365.1 of Bacteroidia bacterium. GTDB lineage: Bacteria > Bacteroidota > Bacteroidia > 2-12-FULL-35-15 > 2-12-FULL-35-15 > 2-12-FULL-35-15. The sequence goes on along the minus strand of DAORKB010000125.1, from coordinate 276 downwards.
ATCCAATACTTCGGTATGTTTAATAGCCTTTTCAAAAGGCGTGTATGTAATTCGTTTATCAACAATGCCTACCATTACACCGTGCTTGCCTTGTATCAATGCTTCAACTGCTGCAAAACCAATCCGACTGCTGTTCACGCGATCCATTGCAGAGGGGTTACCGCCACGCTGAATATGCCCAAGGATGGTTACACGCATATCATACTCGGGAAGTTCTTTTCCGATTTTTTCCGCAATGCTGAATGCACCACCTGCTTCATCGCCTTCGGCAACAAT
>DAORKB010000124.1:0-9960 GCA_035439365.1 Bacteroidia bacterium | reverse complement strand
ATGCTTCCCGAAATAACTAATTGTCCGGGACAATTATAGTTTGCTGCAACTACTATTTCACCACCGTTACTCACTTCTGCACATACTTTTTCAATGATCTCATCCTCTAAATTTGTAATAGCAGCCATTGTTGAGGGTTTAATTTCACATGCTTTTTGCATAGCCAATGCACGTTTTGAGACAAGTGTCAATGCATCTTCAAAGCCAATGGTTTGGTTTACGACAAGTGCTGAAAACTCACCCAGGCTGTGCCCAGCTACCATGTCTGGTTTTAGACTGGCACCAAGTGTTTTGGCCAATATAACAGAGTGAAGAAAAATAGCAGGTTGCGTTACTTTTGTTTGTTGCAATTCTTCCGCTGTACCATTAAACATGACATCGGTTATTTTAAAACCAAGTATATCATTGGCTTTTTCAAATAACTGTTTGGCAAGTTCAGAATTTTCGTAAAGGTCCTTTCCCATTCCTGGAAATTGAGACCCCTGGCCAGGAAAAATATATGCTTTCATATGTTAACTGTTTATAATTTAATTCAATATTACTCAAAATAAAAAGAGTTCCGCGGTTAAGCGAAACTCTTTTATTCACAATCAATTGGTGATTATTTTCTATCGCCAAATATGCGCAATAAGGATAAAAATAAGTTGATGAAGGTAATATACAATGAAAAAGCACCATGAATTACATACTTTTTCCCTGTTTCCGATTCTGCAGACTCTGTTGCACCAAGCTCTTTCAATGCTTGAACCTGATAAGCAGTTAAACCGGTAAATACAATGACTCCTATAAATCCAATGATATAACTAAACGTATCACTAGCCACGAAGAAATTAATGACAGATGAAATAACCAGTCCTAAGACAGCCATCATCATAATTGAACCAAACTTTGTAAGGTCTGTTTTGGTAGTATATCCTACAACAGCCATTAATCCAAACATACCAGCACAAGATAAAAATACAGTATAAATGGAGCTTGCTGTATACATTAAAAAGATAAAGCTCAAACTAACTCCCATCAGGATAGCAAACGTTAAAAATAAAAGAAGAATTGCTACATATGAAAAACGCTTAAATGCAACAGGTAATAGGAAAGAAATACCTAAAGGCGCAAAAACAGCGACATAGCCTAAACCATTCATTTTTCCTGTTTCAAAATTAACCAATAAACTAAGTAACTGTAAGTCATTGGCAAAGTAATAAGCAACTATTGCAGTAATTACAAGCGCTGCCGACATCCACGAGAATACACTCGCAACAAATGTTTTTGACATGGAAGCTGATTCTCCCTGAGACTGTACATAATTAAAATTGTTTGTTTCCATTTTTTATTTTTTTGTTTGATTTGGATGTGTCAAAGATAATACCCAAGCGCTGTATCTGCAATATTGTCAGCGTTAATTATTGATAAAATTATAAGCTAATTTTCAACAATAAGTCAAGCATTTAATGCAATTTTGAGCCGATTAAGCTGATAAACTCCTTTCGTGTAGGATCCTTTAAAAACTCACCAGTAAAGGCAGATGTGGTTGTAACCGAGTTTTGCTTTTGAATTCCACGCATTTGCATGCATAAATGCGAACACTCAATAACTACTGCAACACCTTTTGGAAAGAGTGTTTCCTGGATACAATCACGGATTTCATTTGTCAAACGCTCCTGAACCTGCAATCTTCTGGCAAAAGCATCCACCACACGTGGTATTTTACTTAGCCCCACAACCAATCCATTGGGTATATAAGCAATGTGAGCCTTCCCGAAAAATGGTAATAAATGGTGTTCACACATAGAGTATACTTCTATGTCTTTTACAATTACCATCTGGCTATAATCTTCTTTAAATAAAGCAGATTTTAAAATTTCATGAGGATTTAAATCATAACCATGGGTTAAATATTGCATTGCTTTTGCAACACGCTCCGGTGTTTTTAATAGCCCTTCACGTTGAGGGTTTTCGCCAATATCGGTTAAAATTGTTTTGTATTTAGAAGCAATTTCGTTTACCAATTTAAGATTGTATCTGTCAATTTTCTGATACCCATCTACATCATCAAATTCATCGTGTCCCATGATTTCTGTCATTTTTAAAGCTAATCCTCGCCCTACTTACCTCCAAAATATTCAACAAAATTGTTTTCTGTCTCATACAATTTAACACAGTGCAATTCACAACCAGCCATTGCATTCACACGTGGAAGCAGTTCGTTCCATATGGCAATTGCCACATTTTCAGTAGAAGGCATAAGTCCTTTCATAAAATCAACATCCAGATTTAAATTTCGGTGATCCAATTTATCTGTTATGTGAACACGGATAAGCGTACTCAATTCTTTTAAATTGACAGAGTAGCCCGTGTCTGGGTTTACTTCCCCTTTTACTGTCACAAATAAATTATAATTATGCCCGTGCCAGTTCGGATTGGCACATTTTCCAAATACTTCCGTATTTTGTTCCTCCGACCATTTCGGGTTATAAAGCTTGTGTGCAGCGTTAAAATGTTCTCTTCTTGTAATATAGATCATAATATCCTTGAAATAATATGCAAATATACAAGGTTTAACTGAAACTACTTAAAAATAGATAACTTTGCATCGCATGAAAATCTTAATTGTAGCTGCAACAAAGTTTGAAATCAATCCACTGTTAAATCAGACGGAAATAAACGCATTTGCAGAAAACAGCAGGGTTATCAAAACCATGTATAAAAAAATTGAAATTGATTTTTTGATCACCGGGGTTGGAATGGTTGCTACTTCGTTTTATACAGCCAAAGTATTAAACAAAAACTATGATCTGGCAATAAATATGGGTATTTGCGGAACATTTAATAACAACCTGGATATTGGTAGTGTGGTTCATGTGTATGAAGATCAATTTGCAGAAATGGGTGCGGAGGATGGAATGAAATTTTTATCAATGGAAGATCTGAAGTTAGAAGCCATTACAAAAATTACGAATAAGGATTCTTTGGAAGCCCATCAAATATTAGCACTTCTGCCCAAAGTAAATGGGATAACGGTGAATAAAGTTCATGGAAATGAAAAGAGTATTCAAAAAATAGTGAACAGATTTCATCCCATTGTAGAAAGCATGGAGGGGGCCGCATTTATGTTTGCCTGTGAGCAGGAACAGATTCCTTATTTTCAGATAAGAGCCGTTTCCAATCTTGTTGAAAGACGGAATAAAAATAACTGGAACATTCCGCTGGCAATTGAAAATTTGAACAAAAAAATAGTGAACTTTCTAGATAGTATTTAAAAATTAAGAAATGCAATGAGCTCATCAACTAAGCTTACTATAGGTTTTAGCCCTTGTCCGAATGATTGCTTCATTTTTGATGCGTTGGTGCATGAAAAAATTGATACTGAAGGGTTGAAATTTGAAATGTTATTGGAAGATGTGGAAGCGTTGAACCAACGGGCATTCAGGAATGATCTGCATGTCACAAAATTAAGCTATCATGCTTACATTTACCTCACTCAAAATTATCAGTTGTTGGATGCAGGAAGTGCACTTGGCAATGGGTGCGGACCCTTGCTAATTGCAAAAAATGATGAGTTAAAGTCTCGCATGTTTCACCATTCAGATCTAAAAGTAGCTATCCCCGGAAAATATACAACAGCCAATTTCCTTTTTTCGCTTGCATTTCCAAATGTAAAATCAAAAATAGAAACGGTATTTTCTGAAATTGAAAATGAGGTAGTGAATGAGAAAGTGGATGCAGGTGTTATTATTCATGAAAACAGATTTACCTACGAACAGAAGGGGTTAAAGAAAATAATGGATTTGGGAGAATACTGGGAAACGCAAACTCACTTGCCAATTCCATTGGGTGGAATTGTGGTTCAACGAAGTCTACCCGAACATACAAAACAAAAAATTAACCGTTTGATTCGTAAAAGTGTGGAATACGCATTTCAAAACCCTAAAGCAAGTTTGGATTTTGTACGTGCACATGCCCAGGAAATGAGTGAAGAGGTAATGTACAAGCACATTGAGTTATATGTCAATAAGTTTTCCATCGATTTAGGTGAAAAAGGTAAACATGCTATTCAAATGCTTTTTGATAAAGCAATTGAAATCGGATTGATTGCTCCATTAAAGGAGCAATTATACCTCAACCCGGTGTTACAATAAAATTTAATAGTAAAAAATAATAGCATTATGATCATAGTTACAGGAGCAGCGGGTTTTATAGGTAGTTGCCTGGTTAGTAAATTAAATCAAGAAGGTTTTAATGATATCGTTATTGTTGATGATTTTTCAGATGCAACAAAAATGAAAAATCTGGATGGAAAAAAATATACTCATAAAATTCATCGGGATGATTTTATTACCTGGTTAAAAGAAAATCAACGACTGGTAGAATTTGTATTTCATATTGGTGCACGTACGGATACAACAGAGATGGACAAATCAATTTTTGATAAATTGAATTTGTCGTATACAAAGGAAGTATGGAACATATGTGTGGAGTACGGACTTCCGTTTGTATATGCATCTTCCGCCGCAACATACGGCTTGGGTGAATTGGGGTACGAGGATAATGAAAAGATTATATCGCAATTGAAACCGTTGAACCCATATGGTGATTCAAAAAATGATTTTGATAAATGGGCCCTTCAGCAAGACCGTAAACCCTACTTTTGGGTGGGATTGAAATTTTTCAATGTGTATGGTCCTAATGAGTATCACAAAGGAAGAATGGCTTCTGTGATTTTTCATGCATATAATCAGTTAAAAGAAAAAGGAGTTGTAAAATTATTCAGATCCCACAATCCAAAATATAAAGATGGTGAACAATTAAGAGATTTTATTTATGTAAAAGATGTAGTGGAGGTATGCTATTTTTTACTGCATCATCGTAAGGATTCGGGAATTTACAATTTGGGATCGGGTAAGGCCCGTACATTTCTCGACCTCGTAAATAATACATTTCGTGCAGCGGACAAGCCTACGCAGATTGATTTTATTGATACACCGGTAGATATCAGGGATAAGTATCAGTATTATACACAAGCAACGATGGACAAACTAAAATCAATTGGTTACGATAAACCTTTTCAATCATTAGAAGAAGGAGTATCGGATTATGTGAAAAATTACTTAGAAGAAAAAAAGTATTACTAAGATATTTTGATTCCAATCACAAGTATATCGTCCGTTTGATCCCTATCACCTCTCCAATCGGTAATGGTTTTATCCAGTATATCTTTTTGTTCCTCCATTGCTAAATGATGAATGGATACAAGAAGTTCTTTAAACGGTTTGTAGTAAAATTTTTTACGATTAGGACCTCCAATTTGGTCGGGATAACCATCCGAAAATAAATAGAATATATCTCCTTTTTCAATGGGAATAACGGTATTGGTAAAAGTAATATTTTCACCATCTCTGCCAAATGTTCCGATAGCGTTTTTGTCTGCCTTTACCTCATGAAGCTCACCTTTGCGTATATAGTATAAAGAATTATGAGCACCCGCAAATTCAACTTGCATGGTCTTTTTGTCGACACTGATAATAGATGCATCCATACCATGTTTTATAGTAGAAGTATTAAACTGCTCTTGTGTCATGGCAGTTACCATTTCATGGTTAAGCGAACTTAAGATTAATCCGGGTTGTGTTTGTTCTTTTTCAATAATGTTATCCAGCATGTTAAAGCCAAGCAAAGACATGAATGCCCCTGGAACTCCATGGCCTGTGCAATCAGCTGCCATACAAATTAACTTATTTTCTTTTTCTCCAACCCAATAAAAATCCCCACTTACTATTGATTTGGGCTTATAAAGGATAAATGAATCTTTAAAAAATGTTTTAACACGAGCAGGGGTCGGTAATATGGCCTCCTGAATGGTTCTGGCGTAATCAATACTATCTGTAATTAAAATATTTTGTTCCTGAATTTGTTTCTTTTGCATTTCTAATAGCAGGTTTGCTTTTTGTTTGAAACGGTAACGTGCATAGAAAGAGAAGAGAACAATAACAACCAGTATCAAACCAATAATGAGCGCAATCTTTACAATTTTTTGTTGTTTTAATGTTTTATCATTAATGATTTGATCTTTCGTAAGTAATTCAATTTCTTTTTGTTTTTTCTCTGTTTGATATCGCGTATTGATTTCATAAATCTGTTTGAAATTATCCCTGTTTAATAAGGAATCTTTTTCTGCGTAAAAAAGATTGAGATAGGTAAGTGCTTTTTCACTGTCTTTTAATTTTTCATGTACAGATGCAAGACCTTCGTATGAATCACGCATAACATCCCTTGAGTTGATATCAGTAGCTAAGGTTAGTGCTTTGTGAAAATAGGTAGCGGCATTCCCATATTCGCCTATCTGCTCACTAATTTTACCAAGGTTAATATAAGAAAGGGCGCAGCCTTTTTTACTGCCAACTATCTCCTGGAGTTTTAAACTCTCTTGTTGGGATTTAATGGCCTCCTTGTATTTTTTTTGCTCCAGATAAACGTTCCCAATGCCATTTAAACATTCTGCTTGTCCCAGTTTGTCATCCGCCTCTTGACGTAATTTCAAAGCTTGCTGATAAAAATCAAATGCTTCGGAATATTTTTTTTCACTAAAACAAACATTACCTAAACCATTCAATGAAATACTTTTTCCAACTTTTTCACCAATTTTTGTATGAAGCTGTAAGGCCGTTTGATAATTTTTACGTGCATCATCCGGTTTGCCCTGCGCTTCAAATACCAAAGCAATGTTAATGTAACATTGACCCATACCGGTTGAATCCTTCATATCCTCCCTTATTTTCAATGCAATTAAATGTGCTTCAATCGCTTTTTTAAAATTGGTCTGATTCTGATAAATGTTTCCAAGATTATTTTGGCAAATAGCCATTCCTCTTTTATCATTCAGTTCTTGCTTAACATTAAACGCTTTTTGTGTGTACGTCTCAGCAAGTGTGTATTGCCCCTGGTCATTGTATACCAGTCCCATATTGCTATAGCAGGAGCTGGCTCCGCGCTGATCATGGTTTTCTCTCATTAAACTCAAAGCATTCTTAAAGTAATTCAATGCTTTCTCTAAATCGCCTTTTCCCCATCTAACAATCCCTAAAAAATTGTAAGAGTAAGCGATTCCTTTTTTATAATTCAATTTTTGTGACAAGAGAAGATTCTTTTCCGAGTAAGCCTGCATTGCTTCCCGGTCATTAAAGTCATACAGGTAGGCACGAGCAACTTCAATATATAAATTAGCTTTGTTTGTATCGTTTGCTGCGGTATTTAAAAGTCGCTTTAAACTGTCAATTTTAGGACTTTGAGCAATCGCCCTATTGCAGAAAAATGAAAATACCAAAGCAGTAATAAACAGCTTGTAAATGCGGGAGTATCTAGATGTTTTTTTCAAGTTCAATTTAAATTCATAAACGATATAATAACTATTTAAATGCGAATTCCAACAACTAAAATATCATCTGTTTGATCTCTTTCTCCTCTCCAGGAGGTGATGGTTTTATCAAGAAAATTCTTTTGGTCCAACATACCCATTTTGTGAATGGATATCAATAACTCTTTAAAAGGAGGATAATAGAATTTTTTCCGTTTAGGACCGCCAATTTGATCAGGGAACCCATCAGAGAATAAATAAAATACATCTCCTTTTTCAATCGGAATGATGTGATTGTTAAACTCAATTTCTTCACCTTCTTTAAAATAACCGACCGATATCTTGTCTGCTTTTACTTCTATAAGGGTATTGTCTCTTATCTGATACAATGGGTTGTGTGCACCGGCAAATTGCAATTGCATGGATTGCCTATCAATCGTAATAATTGAAGCATCCATTCCATGTTTAACAGTTGTTTCGGTTGTGGGATCTTGCGACATCGTTGCAACCATTTTGTGATTCAATTCTGTTAGGATATTGGATGGTGACGTGTGTTGTCTGGTTTCGATGATGTTTTCGAGCATGTTAAATCCAAGAAGAGACATAAATGCGCCTGGAATGCCATGACCGGTACAATCGGCAACGGTGCAAATGATCTTATCGTTTTTTTCTTCCACCAAATAGAAATCTCCACTCACGATTGCTTTTGGTTTATATAAAACAAAAGAATCCGGGAAGAATTTTTTCATTTTTGTTTCACTCGGGAATACTGCTTCCTGTATGGTTTTTGCATAATCGATACTGTCCGTAATCAATGTGTTTTGTTCTTCTATTTCTTTTTTCTGTTGTTCCAACAATGTATTTGCTTTTTGCTTAAAGCGATACCTGTTGTATAACGTAAAAGATAAAATAACAAGTAAGCCTAAACCAACAAAAAGTGCGATACGAACAACTTTTTGTTCTCTCAAGGTTTTATCCTTTAATTGCTGATCTTTGGTAAGCAATTGAATCTCCTGTTCTTTTTTTTCGGTTTGATATTTTGTATTAATTTCTGCAACCTGCTTTAAAACATCTTTGCTCAATAACGAGTCTTTCGCTTGATAAAATAGGTTATTGTAATCAAAAGCTTTTTTAAAGTTATTAAGGCTTGCATTGGTTTTTGCTAAAAATTGGTATGCATTTATCATCCCCTCTTTGAAATCTATTTTTTTTGCCTCTTCCAGAGCTCTTTCATGATAGGACAATGCCTGTTCATACCTACCAGCTTCGCTCAGTGTATTACCAATCACATTGCAGTTATAGGCCATTGAAATACCAATTTTGTCATTCATATGTTCTTTAATCCTTAACGATTTCATATGGTAACTTAATGCTTCCGGATATTTACCCTGATCTGCATACATGTTGCCTATGTTATTGTAAGCAGCAGAAGTTCCTCTTTCGTCTTTTGCTTCTTCTTTCAGTTTTACCGCTTTTAACATAAATGTAAGTGCTTTGTTAAAATCACCTCTTGAGCCATAAATGCTACCAATATTAAGATATGCGGACCCCATACCTTTCAGGTCATTCAGTTCTTCCAATAATTTTAATGATTTGGTGTAGTAATTTAAGGCATAATCATAGTTTGCCTGATTATAATAGTAAATGCCATAATAGATATAGCCATAAGCAAGACCTTTTTTGTGATTATTTGCTTGAGAGAGTTGAATAGCTTGTGTAGCGTATTGTTTCATCTTCTCAAGATTATTAAAATCATATAAATACTGTTTACTAATTTGGTTGAACAAATTAGCTTTAAGTGTATCGTTGTTGGTGGTAGCTTTTACTAATGCTTGCAGGCTATCAAGGGCACGATTCTGAGAAGAGGCAGAGTGGGAAACAAAAAGGAAAACTAGGAAAAAAGAAAAGTTTAATTAATAAATTGGTGTAGGCAGAAATGGACCGAAGAAAAATCAGTTGGGCAGAGGAGAAACAATCTGGCTGATTTCCACTTTTTTCCATACATAATAAATAAATTTACTTCTCGACAAATTCAATAGGCGATTTAATAAGTTTAGCAAACTCTTCTCCTGCTTCTTTCATATCATCATCCATTGCATCATAATGCCATTTTATCAATGTGTCGAGTCCTTCAGCTTTAAAGGTATCCAATTGAAAAAGGATATCCATAATATATTTGGCAGAGGTAGAGTTAAAATAATCCAGCTTAAATTCAAAAACGATTTTTTTTAGACTGGCCGGAATGTTCTTTTCCGTGCTCAATTTTTGTTTGTATTGCGATAGCCATTCAATAATAGGAGAATAAAACTTTCCCGTGTTTTCAGGACGTGATTCCCCGGAAATTTCAAAACGAGGAATCTCTGAAGACAGTATCACTGTTGGGGAAAATTCTGTAGCTTCAATCTGTAATGGATTCATAATCATTTTGAAAGTGTAGTGATTCTAGGTATTTGAATTTTTAAAATAAAAAAAGAAACGCCATCCGTAGTTGGGAAAAATTCATACTCAAGTTTATTTCCGGATTTAAGTGCCATATCAATTATTCCTAACTGTGCACCTCCTTTAATGGAAATCTTGTTTTGTTTTAATACATCTCTATAACGATCTTTAAT
>DAORKB010000123.1:0-9968 GCA_035439365.1 Bacteroidia bacterium | reverse complement strand
TTCCAATTATTAAAAATACCACCACCATTGATAAAAGAGGTATTGGTAAAACTGGCGGCCGCTTTTTTGCACACATTGCTTGTTGTAAAACCAGCAACAGGCTTTGGAAAAATTTCAATTGATCTGGTGATTGAATCTTTACACCCCATATCCGAAGTGGCTACCAGCTTAACTTTATAAGTATTGGCAACAGTGTAGGTATGACTTGGATTCACATCAGTTGCGGTTGGCGTATTGTCGCCAAAGTTCCATACATAACTGCTGATAACTCCGCTTAAAATTCCTGAATTATTTGTAAACTGTAATTGTTTGGCACCACAAGCACTATCCAACACCGAAAAGCTTACCGTGGGTTGCGCATAGATGGTTAGATTTTGTTTTAAGGAGTCGGAACAACCATTGGTAGATGTTGCTGTTAACTTCACCTGAAACACACCAGCTGTTAAATAAATATGCGTTGGGCTAAACACTGCTGAACCGTTTCCATCATTAAAATCCCAGTTGTATAAATTGGCCCCGGTTGTTGCATTGGTAAAGCTCACCGATTTACCCTGACAGCCTTGCGTAAAGGTATAGTTTACAATTGGTATAGGTTTTACAGTTACGTGAAATGCATTGGTGTATACAGAAGGGCAAACACCGTTTACAAGTTCAACCCTGTAATAGGTGTCTTGTTTAAGATTGATAAAATCATAAATCGTTGTATCCACTGAGGTTTTGGTCCATGTTGTTCCATTTGTTGAATACTCCCATTGCAAAATTGTCCCACTACTTGCATTTAATTGCAATACGCCGGTATTTGAACCACTACAAACTGTTTGCGTTCCACTTATAAAACCAGCAACCGTTGCTTTATCCACCTTTATGAATGCTGCAGCGGAAAGTGCTTCTGCACAATTACCACTTTTTATCACAGCACGGTAATATGTGTTTGCTGTCAGGTTTTTATATACCAGGCTGGAAGTTGTATTGTTGATGGTTGTCCAGGGATCCGATCCGGTTGAAGAAGACTCCCAACGAACAACGGTTCCCGTGTGACCGCTTAAACGAAGTGTATCTCCATTGTTGTTTTCGCATACTGTTGTACTTCCGCTAACTGCACCGCCTACAGACGTTGGTACTGCAATAACCTCAACAGAGTCTGACACACGTGTATTACACACACCACTTTTTACTGTGGCCCGAAATAATGTTTTTGTTGTTATGTTTGGAAAATCTTTGCTGACACTGTCTTTACTCTGAGCAATATCGTTCCAGGTAATTGCATTGTCCGTTGAATATTGCCAATTGATGATGGTTCCAGTGTAATCATGCAAGCTCATCCTCACCGTGTTTCCCGTGCATTCAGCGGAAGACAGTACAGTAGCATAACCTGATTTAGTAGAATCATCTACTGTAATTTTTATCACATTTGAAAATTCCTCCACGAAACCAGTTTCCTTAACAATCGTTCTGAAATAGGTTGTTTGCGTTAAATCAATGTAATTGTAACTGTCAGAAGTATTACTAATTGTTGTCCATAAGGATGAACCATTAAACGAATATTCCCATCTCAAAACAGTACCGGTATAGCCAGATAACTGGAGTACTCCCGAATTCGAATAAGCACAAACCGTATCTGCTTCCTTTAATGTGCCAGGTACAGTTTGAGCATTTATACTTAAACTCACAACAACACAAAAAAGAAACATATAAAAGCGAATAAATTTCATTTCAACATTCATTTCTTAAATTTTTTTCGCCCACAAACAACTCGTACCGTATACATAAAATAAAAATTTGAACCATTCATAAAACAGAGTGCAAAGATACACCTTTTCTGCTTACAACACACTTAAAACACTGCATTATAAGCGCTTTTCATGAAAACCGACCGTTCGTTTGTTGAAACGAACCATTCAATAAATAACTGATAAAAATATTGCGTTGTAAGAGCTTATTTTGAGAAAATTCAATTTGTATTTGACCATTTACGTTCAATGGGATATTTACAAAGGAAAATAGGCTTAAAGCCGGCAAATGATAGCGGTTTTTATCTATATTTGCCAGCAATAATTACACATCTGTTGAGTCCCACCCAACCCTTGTGAAGAATTACACTTAAGCATCGAATTTTAAAGCAAACATGATCATCGATAAAAATATTTTCCAAAACCCAAGTGCTGCAACTCCAAATTTTATAGAGGATGACTTTTCTTTAAACTGGTACATGACCAGAAACGAACGTTATTGCTTTACAAAATTATTGGAAAAGATAAAACCTAAAGTTTCAATTGAAATTGGAAGTTTTGATGGAGGAAGCTTACAAGTGATCAGTAAACATTCGGAAAAAGTATATGCAATTGATATTGATACTACACTGGAAGAGCGCCTGAAAGGGAAATTTCACAATGTTACTTTTTTGATGGGAGACTCCAAAGTAATTGTCCCTAAGCTTTTAAAAGAATTACAGGAAAAGGGCGAATCGCTGGAATTCGCTTTGATTGACGGTGACCATTCAGCGTTAGGAGTTAAAGCTGATATTGAAAACATGATCAAATATGTTCCTTCTCATAGCTTGAATATTATCCTGCATGATAGTTTCAACCCGGAATGCAGGAGTGGTATGAAAGCCGTTAATTACAGCAACAGCAAACATGTTCATTATGTTGAATTGGATTATATAACCGGTGTTTTTGAACCGAATGGACTAAAAAATGAAATGTGGGGCGGATTTGGTCATATCGTTTTGTTAAACGAAGAAAGAAAAGAAAAATTGGAAATACAGGAGAGTCAAAAAAAGCTATATGATCTCGCTTATTTACATTCCAGACACTTTTTAAGTGATAAATTTGGTTTCATAAAACCGTTTATCAAGCCGTTTAGAAAAAAATGATAAAACATGTTTCTTTGGCGGACATAAGAGTGTAGTTATTTCTCGACACCTCTAACCCGCTATGTTTTTCACTTCTTTTATTTCATTTCCTTTAAATACAACAGCCCATATATCATACATAAAGAAATCAGGGTCTTTTTTCGATTCAATGTCAAACTGTAATTCATATTCGAATTCACCATTATCATAATTCAAACTTTTGTATTCAATGTTTCTTAGCAAAAAAGATACATCTTCACTCGACATTGATTCCAGAAGACGATCAAACTTCTTCTTAAAAAGTTCTTTCAACTTGTAATTTGATCGTTCAATTTTTTCATCAAAAGTTTCTTTAATTGATAAAATGAATTCTAAAAAATCAAATACATTATCCCAATCCGGTTCTCTTTCCTGAATTGTTATATCTGTTGTGTATCCAAGTTGAAACAAATCCAATGCATTCCGACTCAAATACCATAAGTCTTGACGATCATAAAACTGAAACTTGAAAATCAAATTATTTACAATTATTTCTTTTGTATTGATCATTTTTAATATTTTTTCAAATTTACTGATTCCCAATCATGCTTAATACCATCAATTTATAAGAGAGATATTTCTAGACTGGCCCATGTATTTGAATCTCAACATACACTAAATTACTGTGTATCCGAGTAAACCCCTAATAATAGACCATTTCTAAACATCGCTTTCCATAAAAAGGTTCCTATATCTTTATCTGTATCTTTGATATAATATGGAAAGAACTGAAAATCATACTCAAACATATTATTATAATTTCCTGAATACCCTTTGAAATCGATACCTACAAAATTGAAATCAATATTTTCCAAAACATCTTTATCAAAAACATTCGCATACAATTTTTGAAAAAAAGAAAGCAGGACTTTTTTTGCATCTTCCAGATTCCTATCAATGATACTTTTATTCTTATGCAGATACTCTAAAAATGATTGGATTTGAGCCATTTCAAAATCTTTTTGTTTAAAATTTTTCAGGTCAATTTCAATATCAAGCGTAAAACCATCTAGCACATTTTTATTTTCCAGAATACGCCACATATTCAATCTTTCATCAAAAAAAAACTCAAAGTCAATACTATTTACAGTAATTCTTTTTTTATTATTCATTATAACACCTACTACTTGCTTTAAATCCTATCGCAATAAACTCCTAAAAAGAGTTCATTTCTAAAGAGTGAATTCCAAACAAAACTTCCCATATCTGCCATTTCATTTGTTTTATCAATTGGATAGAAAATTAGATCGTATACAAATTCATTCTTCAAATTAACGTTATCACTAAAACCCTTAAAATTAATTCCGGTAAATTTAAATTCGACCGAATTCAAATCCAGACTTGTATTTTTAAAGATCTCCGTATAGTAACTTATTAATACCTTTTTGGAAGAATCAATATTTCTGATTTTTAATGGCGCATTTCCTTTCCAGAATTTTATAAAACTTTCAATATCTTCCCATTTAAAATTTGAAACAGTATTCAAGTCTATTTCCAGGTCCAACTTCTGAGCATGGAATAAATTCGTATTCTCCATCAATCTCCATATTTTAAACTCTTCGAACAAATGAAATACATATGTAGTTCCATCAATTAATAGTTCCTTTTTCATATTTAACCTTTTAAAGATTTCCGATCATTCTGCCCCCATACAATATTTGAAAACAATGCGGACAACGGCACATATTTCCATATGCCATCTGAACATTCCTGCCCCGGCAGCATAATACAAATGCCCTCAAACGGCTCTACTGTTATTTTAGAAAACTCCTGACCAGGAGCACTCGAAATGTTTGGAGGATTGTGATGAAAATACAGTCCTTCTATTCAATTACTTTTTACTTCCACAATCTCATCCCCTCTAAAGCTTACCGTCCATGTATCATACATAAAAAAACCAGAATCTTTTTTAGATTCAATATTAAAATTTAGTTTATACTCAAAGCTGCCACCCTCTACTGATTTACTTTTATAATCAACATTAGAAAGCGAAAAAAAGATATCTTCTACAGAAATAGACGACTCGATTTTATCAAATCTAATCTTAAAAAGCTTTTTCAATTCATCATTTGATATTTCAACTTTTTTCTGAAATAATTCCTTATTGGAGCAAATAAATTTCAAGAACCCTGATACCTTTTCCCAATCCGGGTTGCTTTCCTCAATTGTTATATTTGTAGTATAACCTAGTTCAAATAAATCCATTTCGTTATAGCCTAAATACCACAAGTTTTGCTCTTCGAAATATTCGAATTTAAAAACCAGGTCATCTATAACTATTTCCTTTTTATTATTCATTTCCGATAATATTTACATTGTCAATAATCTGATAACAATGAGGACATCTGCACATATTTTCAAAACCTCTGCTACTCACTTTTCCTTTTACCAATACATGTATTTTCTTTAAATCTTCAATTCCATTAAATTTCTTTGCATATTTAAGCTGTTTAATAACTTCATTGGTTGCTAAAACCTCCGCATGCATTCCTGGAATATTCGCTGTCATCATCTTTTCTTCTGGCACACCAGTATACAATTTTTGAAATAACTTTCCTCCTTTTTCATAGTCATTTTTAATTAATTTCAAATATTCTAGATGTCTTTGAAGCTCAGGTTCCAAAGTAGATACGTCAAAATTGTTCGTATTGTACTTAATCACAACTTGTGAGTTGGGCAAATCGGGAGAATATGCTCCAGCCATAACTTTCTGACTGTTTGGGTTGGGAGCTGGCGCATTCTCTATCGCATTAAGAATTTTCTTATCTATTTCTTTTCCACTTGATAATATTGCATTTTTTGTGTCATCCCAAAGTTTATATTTCGCGTTAGGATACACCCTTGCTTTTATAACATCTCCATTCGTTTTCCAATAACTTAATAATGAAGCATTCTCATCCATTGCCTTTAATGCATCATCACTTGCATTTGCAAAATCATCTATAAATTTTGACCTTGCAAGTTCGTCAAGCTGTTCAACCTGATTTTTTAATGCCGTCAGCCCTAAATCACCCAACTTGCTTAACCACCCATTACTGCCATTTATTGCAGCATCATCAAGCTTTGCTATCGCACCCTCAATTTCTTCGAAATCTTTCGCAGGTAATTTCTCTTTCAGCGATACGCGTATGCTTTTAAATGTTTCTACACAGCCTTTAACAAATTTAGGAGCAAATACGGTAACGTATGCTCCGGTACTAATTAAATTTACTTTATCCCAATAGTAATAAAATTTTCCGCTGGGGTCAGCTTTTGCCAGCGCTTCCCGACAGGAAGCTGTATTTACGATGGAATTCACTCCATAAATAACGTCGGCTGCTAACATAACCGACCGTGCTATACCTTTATACAATTGAAACTGGCCAAGACCCTGGCTTGCAATCACCGATACAAAAACATTTAAGTAGGCATTTGTCAGTAATTTTTTGTGTGCCTGCTGAGAGATGTACACCCACAAACAGGCAGGCATACGCACATATTTATTATCAACAACTTCAAAACCGTTCTCCGTAAGTTCATCTGCACATTTTTGCCCCAGGAGCACAACGCATATATCCTCAAATGGATCTACAGTTATTTTTGAAAACTCCTGACCAGGAGCACTTGAAATGTTTGGAGGGAAATGATGAAAATACATTCCTTCTATTGTTATCTTTCCATCACTTTCAATGGATATGCGTGAGCTTTGAAGATATTCTGTATATATTTCAGCTCTAAAGGTATCATCTGTATGGCCATAAACAACAACTTTACTTTTTGCTTCACTTACGGCATAAGACTGGCTTTTTTTATCTGTAAAAAAACAGAATAATTTATTAAGCCCCTGAACATTCACATCTTGATCAAACTCACTAATAAGGGCCATCCACAACGGTTCATCGCCCAGTTTGGTTGTCTTTAATGCTACTAACAAACGGTCTATTTGGTCTGCCGGGGTACTTAGCAATATTTCATTGATAGACATTTCGTCTTCATCATCTACCATCGTTCCATCAGCAATACATTTAATGAGCCGGATACGTTGGGCAACACACATTTTTTTTAACTCAGCCTTTCCGGTTGCATCCGTTATGTATTTTTCAAAATCATCATCAACAGCTCCATCACATGCAACTGCTCTATCTGCAATTGCTTTTAATGTTGTTGCTACTCCGTATTCATTGCAATTATCTTTTAGTTCCGCTTCCTCATCATCTCCCTCAAACCATCCAACAAAATCAGGATCATGAATTAAATCCCATTGATGTTTGTATAATGAATTCTGCACAATGGATGTTGTACCATCTGAATAATCCATCAAATTATTCGTCTGATATTTACATCCTTCACCCAGCTCCTCTGCACTAAAAATATGTTTCAAGCCAAATGCTCCATGACCCAATTCATGCGCTATCGTATGGGGATCGTTGTTAAAGGCGAAGCCCAGGTTCCGGGCTCTGGGCATATAACCAGACAAGCCTTTATCGTTCGTACAACCCAAAATCATGTAATAAATATCTTCGCTCTGGGAGTCATACCCCGAACAATTCTCTTTAAAGTAATTAATAATGGGTTTCATATCATCCATGTAATTACTAAGCAATCCGCTGTTCTCTACACGAATTTCTCTGTTTATTGTGGTTGGCAGTTTACTCTTGCAGGTTATGTTTTCTACACGCCATTTAATAAATACATTTCCATAGATCTTGTTCAGTTCTTCTTCTATTCTTGTTGTATTTATTTTTGTTTCATCAACATCCCATACTTTTAATGTCAATTGTCTTGGTTCATAAAAGAATATATTGAATGCACCAATTACATAGCTTTGTCCTGCTCCATTGGTATAATTTGCCAACACCTCGAGCATGCTTCCTGCTGACTTACCTGCAATACTTAATGTGATGATCGTGCTGTCTGAGCCATCAAAACTTGTATTATACGTTTCAGTACCACTCGAATTTTTAAATACCAATTTTGAAAAAACAAAATCCTTTTCCTTCTTTGTTACTTTTATACGGATCACATCGTTCTTACCAGCCGCTACTGCTTTCCAGGCAATGGGGTAATTGCTCTTGTCAGATAAGTCTGTCACACTATTATAGTATTGTGCCAGTGAAGGATATTTTTGTTCGTCCACGCCGCCATTGGTTAGCAGTGTACTTTGATCCACTTTTTCAAAGCTTAAGCGTGCGGGTACACAATTCAGTTGGGATAAGGTAAAGTCATTTTCCGGATCTGTTCCACAGGGGCCGGGTTTACTGAGCAAAATCCGTTTGCAGTATTGGCTGGTTCGGCTGATGATGCTATCAAAGGGCAATGCCGAAAAATTGTCCAGGTTGCTGCTGTTTGCCAATGGAGCATTCAACAGTTGTTCGACAGTATCTTTTTGCAACAACGAAAATTTGCACCACAACTCTTCACTGGTACCAAAGGAAAAAGGTTTGAGTTTATTTTTGGGATCGAAATAAAATTTGATGCTGCCTTCGGTGTTTTCTTTGTACACCAAAAACGACAAAACTGCATCAAAGGCTTTTTCTATTCTTTTTGCACTTGTATCATTATCATTAAAACGGGGTAATATCAAGAGCTTGGCACGGGTTTCTTCTTCAAAGCGCTGCTTGGTTAAAATGATTGTGGGATTGAGCCATACTTGTTTGGTGAATTTAAATAGGACGGAGTTCGCACCGCCGGGAGTCAGGTTGGGGTTCCAGTCAGGAGTGGTTTGGCTGTTTGCATTGTATCCAACTACAACAAATGCAAGAATCAACAAATAAATTGATAGTCCTTTTACAAAAGTGTTTACGCTATCTTTAAAAAAGTGGTGCGATTTCATTCAGGCAAGTCATTGTTCTTTTGCTCAGCATTTAACTGACCAGCATTCAGATATCGGGGGTTACTTATGGCAAGCGCAACAGCTATTAAAACTGCTCCATACGTTATTGTTTTGTAGTGCTGGGTTATATTATTGTAATGCCTGCCGATCAAACCATCTGTTGTAAGTGTCATCAATGCAAACGCCATAATCATTAAACCCACTATAACATTCCATTTCGATTTACGAATCACCGTATAGTTGGTATTATGCACATATATTAAAAAATAAGTGATATACGCGATAGCAGGAAACAGCATGTAAAACACATATTTTTGCTGATGCGGAAATATTAAAGGAATAACAAGTGTGATATAAGCAAGTTCCCAATTTTTTTGAATGGCTGTAATGACTTTATTCTTATTGTTGGTTAAGAAGTAAAGCGTAAACACAATAAATAATAACCGTACCACCAGCGCTATTCTGCCAACCAGCTCAGGTGAAAGGTCCACAATGTTTCGTTTCATTGCTAACTCCCCTTCTGTAACCATCAACAACGTTGGAATGAGTGCCGTTAAGCTATGAACTCCCCATTCTGTTTCAAATTGATGACCTTGCTGAACAGGGTTGATTACATGCCACCACTCGTTCAACAAAAATAAATTGGTTTTTTTTCCAATAAACAGTGCAGGTAAAAAAAGAAAAACAATTAAAAACAAAATAGTCATCAGAAATGGTTTGTATTTTTTTCTGTAAACTAAATAAGGCAATACTACAAGCGGCAAAAGTTTGATATTGATTGCCAGTGCTAACAAAACCGATCCTTGAATGGGTTTATCCCGATCAAACAGTCGATTACTTTCAAGGATGGCCCATAACATAAAAATGGTCATCTGAATTAATCCGAAATTATAAAGTAAAAAGCGGATCATGCAGGCAAACGTTATAAAGACCAGCAGATTAATTTGTTTTTTTGAAAAAGCAGTTAAATCAAAATCCTCACGAATCAGTTTCCAGATTCGATAAACCAGAAAGGCGCTAAAGATCAGCCATAGCAGGTTGGGAATAAACGGTGGTACATAGGTAAAAGGAACCAGTAACATTGCAAATAACGGACTGTAATAATACAACCCTATTCCATCCGACAGATATACACCGTAAATATTTTTCCCTTCCCTCATTAAACCAGCAGCTTCTAAAAAGCATCTGAAATCACCTTTTTCTTTGGCAAGTATAGCGAGGTAGGCCACTAACAAAACAAGTAAAAAACCAATTGTGTATTTC
>DAORKB010000122.1:0-9986 GCA_035439365.1 Bacteroidia bacterium | reverse complement strand
CACAAGCCTATAGTTGGTGTGTAGGGCGGATTTTTGTAATAACTTAATCCAACCATTTTTGTTTGATATAAGTAAAATGCTGCAATTAGTTTTTGATCATTATCAAAGATGCCATAATGAATGAGGTTGGAATCATACAGCTTTATCCAAGATGGAGAATTAAATACATTCCCATTCTCTGCGGCAAGCGTTTCATATGCCTTCCAGTTATTGGTATCTAATTTTCTAATTGGCATTGCTTAAAATATCATCGTAAATTTTAATGATCCCTACCAAATTTTCATTCCAGTCGTATAATAACTTTACCTTTTGCCGGCCGTTTTTTCCGAATTGTTCACGGAGTTCCGGATGAAGGATCAATCTTTCAATGGCCTGAGCTGCTGCTTTTTCATCACGCGGTGGAACAATGAAACCAGTACTGCCTTCATCAACAACTTCGGGTAATCCTCCAACATTGCTTACTACTACCGGTTTTTCGCAGGAAGAAGCTTCCAGTACGGAAACACCAAAACTTTCACTGTTGGACAAGAAACAGGCTATATCCATCATGTTGTGATAAACATGTACTTTGGAATGATTAACAAAGCCTGTAAAGATGGTATCTTTACTCAAACCCAGATCGTCTGCCAGTTTTTTTAATTCTGCTGCTTGTCCTCCACGTCCTACAATCATCAATTTTAAAGAAAGTTCGGGATGCCTGTCTTTGACAAGTTTAAATGCTTTAATCAGGTAATCGATGTCATATACTTCATCCAGTACTTTTACGGTTCCTATCACAATATCCGTTTCAGCAAAAAGACTGGTTACCGGTTCGGGTTTAAACAGCTCCATATCAATTCCGAAGGGAGTAACCAGGATAGGACGGGGTGTATACTTTTTTGTTTCTTCTGCCATTACATAGCTGGTAGACAGGATACAGTCGGCCATTTTAAGGTTATACTTCAAAACAGCTTTGTGCAGAAAGCTTTTTTTGGGAAAATCAAAAATATCGCTGCCCCATAAGGAAATAATAAGCGGTTTGAATTTAGTGAGCACCCCCAGCAATCCGTAACTGGTAGCATAATGGGCATGAACAATATCCGGTTTAAACGTTTTAATAATATCCTTCAATGCTCTTAGTTCTTTAAAGTAAGCTACTTTAGAGAAGTCGGAAGAGTTGAACTGTTCTACGGTTAATTTTACAGAGGAAAAGATGGTAATGTTGGTAAATGACTCGAACCAATCACTCGTACAAGGGCTAAGGCTGAATACTCCAATATCAAATCCCTTTTTTGCTAATGACTCTGCCCATTTTCGGGTATGTGCAGAATTCACATCTGCTAAAAACAAAATACGCTTACCCATGTAGATTTAATTCCCGTTACAATTGGGGCAAATATACGGCGTTTATAGCAATATTAAGAAATTTATTATCGGGGGAAAAGCTTGTGTTTAAGTAATCTAAGGTTTAAAAACAAACTCATAAATGAAAAAGGGCGCCGGCCATATTTTTTACTGATTTTTAATTGTTCCCTGATAAAAACAGGTACCATGCTTCCGCTTTTAGAAGTGTTGTAATAGCGGAATTGCGCCACTGTAAAATCACATTTGTATACCAATGCTTTGTTCGCGAACAACCGCAATACATATTCATAATCAAAACTGGTTTGATAATCATTACTCAATGAACCAATTTTTCTGGTGATGGCCGTTTTGGTAAACGAGCCGGGTTGAAAAATAGAAGGATCCTTGTTTAACAGTTGTTCCTGTGTTAGTTCATAAGATGCTGCCTTTCGAATCAGCTGATCCTGTTCATCAATGATATCAATACTTCCATAAATATAATCGATCTGAGGATTTTTACTGACAACCTCTGCCAGTTTAATAAAACCTTCTTTATCAATATAATCATCTGTATTTAACCAGGTCCAATAGGTTCCTGTCATCCGTTTTATTCCTTTATTAATGGCATCATGCTGTCCTTTGTCTTTTCGTATATCCATTACATCAAACAAAGACTCATATTTTTTGATGATTTCCTGTGTTTCCTGATCGGAGCAGGAGTCAAATAACAGCACCTCCAGTTCATGTCCATTCCGAAGTGCAACCACCTTTAAATCCGCTACATTTTTAAATGTGCGTTCAATAAACTGTGGTTGATTATAGGAAGGGATAATGATGGAGAACTTCACGGCTTTAGTTTTCGGATTTTTCTGCGAAGCAAAATTAATAAATATTTCAGCCTGGTAAACAGTGTTTCTTTCGCATAAATTCTGAGCTCTGGAAATTTATGAAGTGTTTCTTCAAACAACTGTTCGTGCCCTTGCTTAGCGTATATATTTGCTTCATAGGTTCTGACTTTTAAAAAATTATTCAGTTTAAAAAAGTCGGAAGGAGAAAGAAAGCTTCTGAACTGCTCAAATTTTTTATTGTATAGCAATTGCCAAACAAATATGATCGGCTCCAGGTGTGATAAAATATACTGTTTATTGGCCAGGTTACTGGAAGTAGCAGAGGATTCATGAATTCTGAAATGGCATAGCTTTTTAGGAATATAGGTTAACCCCGTATGAGATGCCATACGTAAAAAAAACTCGAGGTCACATATCTGCTGGAGGTCCTCATTAAAATAGCCGGTCTGTATAAGTGCCTGCTTTCGGAACATGGTCAAAGAAGGTTCACCAATAAAATTCAGAGCAATGTTTTCGACTGCAGTTTTACTGATGACCTGTGCAGAAGCCTGTGATTGTCCGGAAACACAGTAGGTGTTTTCCAGGGTCCGTAACAAATTGTAATAGTAATGTTTTTCATCTGCCGTTGCATTTTCATACAGAACAAAACTGCGTTGGGAAACCAATAGTTGTGTATCTTCTGAGATGAATGACATAAATGTTTCCAGGCAATCGGGCTCCATAAAATCATCCTGAAAAATAAATTTTATCCATTCTCCTTTTGAAAGTTCCAGACATTTGTTCCAATTACCGACCAATCCCAGGTTTTTCTCATTTCTGTATAAACGGATGCGATCATCTCTTTTTGAATATGTTTCTACAATTTGTGCAGTATCGTCTGTGGATTGATCATCGACGATCAGGACTTCAAAATTAACATAGGTCTGACCCAGTGCAGAATCCAAACAGCGCGTTAAATAGGCTTCACCATTGTATACCGGAATGCAAATGCTTATTACTGGATTCATTTCTTCGATCTTTTAAATTTCCTGAGCACCTGATAAAGTATATAAAATGTGTTGTAAGCCAAAAGCTTCATATAAAAGAATAAGGAAGGCTGTACTATCTTTTTAAAGTCGATGACTCCACCACACTGTTGAACGATGTGAATATAGTAACGGGGATCTAATCGAAATTTCATACGGACCAATGTAAGATACTCATCCTTTCTGAAAGATGAAAATATGATTTTTTTCTTGATCAATGGAAACCCTTTCTCAATTAACGTTTTGGTCATAAAAAAAGTAGGGCTGTATTCGCCTTTGTATTCTTTTGTTGTGTAACAGGCCCCGATCCGGTGTCCTTTATGAATTAAATACCTGCTCAGTCCTATTTCATATGTATGAATAACTTCTTTCACGTTTGTAAGTATGCAATTTTCCATAAAATACTGATAGGCATCGGGAATTGCCTTTTTATTAATGATCAAAAAATAGGATTGAAGGTGATAACTGATGGCATTTGAATCCACCATTCCGCAATAATCCAGTTCCGATTTTTCCAGCCAGTTAAAGAAATGATGAGGAGGTTTGAACAGAATACAGGAATCATTTACCAGTCCAATACGATCAAAACTCAAGATATCATACACTTTAAAGGCTTTGTACCACATTCCAAAATCCCAGCCTTCATTTTTTACCGGCATGAAGGCAATGTTTTTTTCTTTCAGGTAAGAGAGGGAGTCATCACTCAATTTTTTATCATTGGTGATAAAAACAATTTTTGAAAAAAAAGGAGCGAGTTGATCCAGATAGAACCGCACATAATAAGGGATCCCGGATTCATTGAAATAACTACTGAAAAAACAAATTGAATTCATTTAATGAATAGTTAAATAGTGTTGTATGAGTCTGTTCCATTCTTTTTCTATTACCCGGATATCAAATCTTTTTGTACTTTCTTTTGCAAGTGCAGGATTAAAAATGGCACTTCCATTCATAAATGCAATCATTTCTTTAGCCATGTTCACAGCATTTTCACCGGGTACTATCTTTCCTGTAAGAGGATCATTTATAATTTCTCTTACACCTTCACAGTCATTTGCTACAACGGGTAGTTCCAGCAATAATGCCTCTACTGTTACCAGTGAAAAGGATTCTTTTTTTGAAGTAAGTACAAATCCATCCGCGGTATTAAAATAATGTAAATATTCTTTTCCTACAGGATTGATCCAGCGTATATTTTTTGCGACTCCTTTTTCTTCTGCTCTTTCTTTGCATGTTTTTTCATATGCGGTGTCATTCGCATTTCCGATCCATAAAAAGACCGCATCCGGATATACACTGATTACTTGTCGGGCGATATCAATAAATAAGAACGGATTTTTATTTTCATCCAAGGTTCCGCACATGGTCCATACAAAAGATTTTTGTGAGATGCCCATTTTTTTTCTGTACGCGTTTCGCACAGTTGTATCTTTAATAACTGCTGCTGTGTCTACAGGAGGATAGCAAATCTCTATATTTTCTTGTCTTCCAAGTTTCATCAGTATTTTTTTTGAAGCATTGGAGTTCGCAATGATTAAGCCAGGATAACGGATCAATCGCTGTATTTGTGATTCACTCAGGAGCCTGAACATGTGTTCCAATTCATGCACATGAAGGATAACATCTATCTTGTTGTTTTCTGCAGCTTCAAGAATATCCGGAGATAAAATAGTATTCAGGTACCATACACTGTTCTTTTGTCTGGGTAATTTATTACTTATAATCCCCTTACGTTGAAAACGATGAATTAACTTTTGAACCCTGTTTTTTGGAAGAAAATAAAACAGAAAATCTTTTTTTACAGTGGCCGGCAGGTTGTTGTATAATTCACCTTTATATTTGGAAATAACCTGCAGGTCAATCGATTTGTCCAGGTATGGAAGTAAATTAAACAATACCAGCTCAGAACCTGTACGCTGCATGGTCAGGAAAAAAAAAGTAATGTTGTTCTTTTTAGGCAAGTGCTGCATTTAGAGTGAATTTCTGTAAAATATTCTGATAAACAAAATGCCTATACTTCTGAAAAAAGAGCTGTTGACCATTACCCTGGAAAACGCATTTTTTTGGAAACGTGTTACCTTATTGAAATAAAATATCGTTGCTTTATCCAGGTAATTTCGTTTTACTTCTTCCCGCTCTGCCAGTATTTTCCCAAAGTTTTCTTTCTGCTGGCTCATACCGGTTGTATCAAATATGGAGATGGGGAAGGGGAGATAATGTGCTGAAACTTTTTTAATAATGAATGCATGAAAGAAAAATTCATAATCGGCTGCAATGCGAAAATGTTCTTTATACAATCCCAATTCTTTTAGTAAAGAAGTTTTAATAAAACTGGATGGATGCCAGACATTATGATAAAAAAGATGCGGTAAGGTAATAACAGCCGGCAGTTTTTCAAGTATTCTTTTATTCGTTCCGTTATCCATCAACAGCTCTCCAAAAAGAATAGCTGAACAGGCGGGAGTGCTAAACACCTTTTTTAAAACACTGTCGTTTACAAGCATATCACCACTGTTTAAAAATAAGCAATACATTCCTTTTGCTTGTAAAATACCTTTGTTCATAGCATGGTAAATACCATTGTCCTTTTCACTCACACTGTATGTAATGTGATTGCTGTAGGTACGGATAATGTGTGGACTGGTATCGGTGGAACCTCCGTCAATCACAAGGTATTCAAAATCTGAAAACGTTTGTGCGACCACGCTTTGGATGGTTTTTTCCAATCCTGCTGCATTGTTGTAATTGATCGTTATGATGGATAGTTGAAGCATGTGTTAATCAGCTAACAGTTGTTTGGCTATGGTGTAGACGTCCTCCACACTTATTTCATTGATATCGATTTCTTTTACTTCTCTTCTGAATTTTTTTATTCGTTCCGGTTCAGGATAATCCATTACCTGTTTAGGATACACGACTACACTTTTGGTATGCATATATGCCGGATAAGGACTAAATCTGCTGTAATTATTTCCATTGGAAACAGCAATCACTTTTTTGCCAAGCGCAGTTGCCATATGAAAGGGGCCCGAATCATTTCCAATAATTAATGCTGCATCGGCTATAAAATCAAGTAATTCGGGGAGCGTATATTTTCCCGTACTATTGGTAAAGGCCGCTGTACTTTGACGGATGATCTCCATAGCCAGATGCTGATCCTGCATGGAGCCTCCAATGTATAGATCAAAAGCCGGATACTCATTTTTCAGATGTTCTCCAAGCTGTGCTATTTTTTGAGTCGACCATCTTCGGAAATCATCTTTGGCACCCGGAAAGAAAATTATTTTTTTTTGACTTGCTTTAGCAGAAGCGATGGACGGTCTTTCGATAGGGATCTCTTTTTTAAGTACCTCCTGAAAAAATTCGCGATTCCGTTCGAATTCAAATACAGGTGCCGGTGTAGAAGGAATAAGCTGCGTATAATAGCGGTCGTTGTTCTCTTTTTGCTCAACAGTCAGGTTCAAGGCATCTCCTGTATTTCCTATTCTGCTTTTGGCGCCGCTGTGGAGAACAATTCCATCCCCCACACTATCTCTGGAATAAACAGGATGCAGCACGGTTTCAAACCGCTGAAAAAAAATATGTTTATAGAAACTGAACCGGTAAAAAGGATCAGGCATTTTATTGTAATCAATCCAAATAAATTCATCAACAAATGTGTTGTCCAATTGCTCGGAAAGAGTTTTCCACCAACTATTGCCGCATAAAGTAATGATATGGTCTT
Source organism: Bacteroidia bacterium (assembly GCA_035439365.1). Classification (GTDB taxonomy): domain Bacteria; phylum Bacteroidota; class Bacteroidia; order 2-12-FULL-35-15; family 2-12-FULL-35-15; genus 2-12-FULL-35-15. Next base: position 3,066 of record DAORKB010000122.1, on the reverse strand, counting down.
TATATGTTTCCGAAGTACGAACGACTTCCAGGAAGTTGCGGAACAGAATGTAATCACCGATGGAATCGGGTTTTACAATAAGTAATGTGTTTTTTTTAGTAAAAAAAGTGAAGCGTTTGAATAGCCCGTTTTCTATCAGTGAATAGCTCTTGATTAGAATTTTATGTGCCAAGCTTTTCATGACCTGATTGTGATTCTATAATTTTTTGGAAGTTAACTTTTTTTCAATCAACTCATAATCCTTTTGTAACAAAGATGGTTTGGGTGTTGTTTCTTTATTCGTGTAAAAAAAGCGATCTGCCAGTCGTTTCAAAAGTGACCTCTTTGGTTCTTTGAACAAAGAATCAACAGCAGACCGGTCTAAAGAACGGGAAGAAAAAATATGTAAATTCTCGTTATTGCTGTATAATTTTTTTCCAAACTTATCTGCCAGCACCAGCAATGTTTTTTTATCATAAAATGCGATGTGCTGACCGATTAATGGAGAAACATACCACCAGTCATCAAAGTCTTTTACATTGCCAGGAATAAGCAGGGTAGAAAAAATGATGTTGCCGGCAAGATCGAGCATTTTTTGTGTTTCGTTAACCGGGTCTGCGAGGTGTTCAAAAACTTCGAATGCGGTGAGTACATCAAATTTTTTGTCAGGACTGTCTGCCAGATCAAAATAATTGGCAAATAAATTTTCACAAAAATTATCTTGTCTGTAAAAGTTGTATCCTTTATCTCGCATCATCCTCACAAACATGCCGTATCCGCCACCGTAATCCAGCATGGCAGAAGCTGTTGGAAAGCAGGTATCCAAAAGCGGAGGAATCGTATTTTGCAGATAAATGTTTCTGCTGATAAGACCAATGTCCAGATCCGTGATCGCGCTTGCGTATGCTTCCTCTAGCCAAAAAGGTTCATCTGTTTGAATGAAATGACATTGAACACATTGATGGTAATTCACATCGTATTTATTCAAAATACGTTTATTGGTGATGACCACGGTTGCGGAACTACAAATTTTACACTGCATGTGTTTCATTTTTATCTGATCTCCCATTCACATTTACTAAAGACATAACCAAGATTCACTCCTTCATATTTTGCGAATTCGGAGCCATTATCAACGATTGAAAAGGAGCAGATGTTCTCTATGGAATCGAATTCCTGTACATTTGGGATGTGAATCCCAGCTTTTACTTTATATTCTCCTGGGAGTAAAAAATTATCCGGGATCTTCAAAATGGCTTCTCCCTGTTTTTTATTTACTGACAGTACTTTAGAGATGGTTCGTTCTGTTGAAAATATTTTTATGTCATTTTTATCGCTGACGGAAATGCTTAGTAATAAATCTTCCACAACATAATCTGCATTGAATTTAAAAAAAATGTAAACAGCCTCATCGTGTGTAAACGTTTGAACATTTTCATTTTCTTTGTTTTTTATCAATGCTTCCGAAATATAGATTTCTTTGTTTTTGCCTTGTGCAATGTAATGCTGAACGGCTTCTTTTGATTGAATATTGTGATAAATTTTTAGCGCTTCATTCACGGCTCCATGGTATTCTATTTTGCCTTTATTCAGGATAATGGATTTGGAGCAGAGTGCACTGATTTGCCCCATGTTGTGGCTTACGAATAAAACGGTTCGTCCTTCACCTGAAACATCTTTCATTTTTCCAAGGCATTTTCGCTGAAACTCAGCATCACCAACAGCAAGCACTTCATCCACAATTAATATTTCAGGATCCAGGTGCGCTGCTACAGCAAATGCAAGTCGTACGTACATACCCGATGAATAACGCTTTACAGGGGTGTCCAAAAATTTTTCAATTTCTGCAAAAGCAACAATTTCATCGAATTTATTTTTGATTTCGCTTTTACTCATGCCCAGGATGGAGCCATTTAAGAAGATATTTTCTCTTCCGCTGAGTTCGGCATGAAACCCTGTGCCTACTTCCAATAAGCTGGAAACACGGCCTTCAATGGTAATACGTCCTTTTGTTGGCGTTACAATACGGCTCAGGATTTTTAGCAAAGTCGATTTCCCTGCTCCGTTTCTGCCAATGATTCCTACACGATCGCCTTGCTGAATTTCAAATGATACATCATTTAATGCCATAAACTCTTCTGAACGGGAAGAGGGCGGTGGTTTGAACAGGTTTTTAGCGGAATTGGTAATAACGTCTCGTAAAGCGACATAACTTTCTGCATGTTTATGCTTCAGTATGTATTTTTTGCTTAGGTGCTCAACGGTTATAACAGTTCCACTCATGATGTATGATTAAATGATATCAGCAAATGATTTTTCCGTTCTACGGAAATAACTGATTCCAATTATTAAAAATAAAATGCTAATGCCAATCGATATTAAAAATCCGGGTAAATAAAGGGCTGTTTTACCGCCAAGAATGCACCATCTGAACCCATCCACTACACTTACCATTGGATTCAATGAATAAACGAATTTGATGATCTGAGGTATATGGGGATGATTGTATATGGTTTCGCTGCTAAAAGCAATGGGTGAAATATACAAACCAAATTGCACAATAAAAGGAACGATGTATTTAAAATCCCTGTATTTTACATTCAATGCAGCAATGTACAAGCCTGTTCCCATAGAAGTGAATAAGGCAAGCAGTAAAAAAAGCGGCAGAAAAAGGATTTTGATATCCGGTGCAAACCGGGTGCATATCATAATAATCACCAGGATGGCAAAGGATATGAAAAAATCAAGAAGGCATACAATGACCGTGCTTACAGGAATGATTATTCTGGGGAAATATACTTTGGTAAGAAGGTTTGAATTGGCGATGAGGGAATTACTGGATTCGCTGAATGAGGTAGAAAAAAACTGCCAGGGGAGTGTTGCAGCACAAACCAGTAAAACACGTGGTACGCCTTCGGGCAAAGGTGCATTGAACAATTTACCAATGAACCACATGGCAAAAATCGTTAATAAAGGACGCAACACGCTCCACAAAACACCCAGCGCAGTTTGTTTATAGCGGATCAGAACATCACGCCACGCTAAAAAATAGAAAAGCCCCCGGTAGTTCCAGAGGTCTTTCCAGTA
>DAORKB010000121.1:0-10115 GCA_035439365.1 Bacteroidia bacterium | reverse complement strand
TTATTGGAAAAAATAGAAACACGTTTGATTGAGTTCAAAAAAGAGACGCGATCAACAGTAAGTTTGTTCGGGTTTTCTTTCGGAATAACCGCTTCATAGTTTGGATATTTTCCATCAATCAAGCGACAAATCAAATTTGTATTTTCAAATGAGAAAAATGCATTGGTATTGTTGTATTCGATTTTCACTTTTCCATTGACACTTGATAAGGTATTTTTCAACAAGTTCAATGGTTTTTTGGGAATAATGAAGGAAGATGCACTACTTGCTTTTGCATCACTTCTTTTGTATCGTACCAGTTTATGCGCATCAGTAGCAACAAATGTGATATCATCACTTCCAAGTACACAAAATACACCTGACATAACTGGACGCAATTCATCGTTTCCTGTTGCAAAAATTGTTTTATTAATTGCCGAAGCAATTACCCCTGATTCCAGCTCTAATGAAGAAGCGGATTCAATGCTTGGTATTTTCGGAAACTCTTCTCCGTTATGGCCGGTAAGTTTGTATTTACCATAATCCGAGATGATTTCTATCCCGTATTTCTTTAAGTCTATGCTGAATGTTAAGGGTTGATCTGCAAACGTTTTTAGTGTTTCCAACAATAATTTTGCAGGAATAGCAATCGTTCCGGTATCTTTTGATTCCACGGCAATAATTGTAGTCATGGTTGTCTCCAGATCAGATGCTGAAATTTTCAATTGATTTTTATCAATTTCGAATAGAAAATTATCCAGAATTGGTAATGCATTATTTGAGTTTAACACTCCACCAATCGCTTGTAATTGTTTTAGTAAGGAGGTGCTTGAAACAATGAATTTCATATAACTATGTTTTAAAAAAGATTCTTATTTATGAAGTCCAACAAATATAAGATATTCTAAGACCCTTATTTTGTGGAAAAACATTAGTTTCCAACTGACTTTTTAACAAAAAAGCGTCCTGTTTACGGGATTTTTCATTGTTTTGGTTAATAAAGGAGATAGGAGACGTGAGGGGTTTTCAAATCTCACCGCTCACATCTATTTTCTCTTCTGAAAATAATCTGCAGAAGGCATTACTTTGCCAAAAACATAATATTGAACCACAAACACTTCTTTATCATCATTGATGGTAACATCCATCCGCTCGGTATCATATCCCAATTTTGCATCATTGGTATCATCACTGTGTTTTTTAGGATATCGCTGATAAAATTTTACTACAGTGGATTTCCCTTTGTCATCCTTTACAGTAAGAATATTTAGTGGTTTGGAACGGCGAACCGAGTCCAATTGGATTTCCGAAAGCTGATCTTCAAATGTTTCAAAGCTCAGGTTCCTGAAATAGGTTAAATATTGTTTTACTGCCAGTGTATCCAGGTTGCTTACAGGTGTTTGGCCAGTTAGCATTTTGAAATCATAATCATTGTTTCCTTTTACTGTCAATTCGTATCCAAACTGAGGTGTATTGGGTGCTTCCAGGCGAACCGACTTGATTTGATCAGGATTATATTTAAAAATTGTCTGATCTCTCCATTCTTTTTCTTTGGTCGAATAACGTGGAGTGAGATACCCTTCAAACCCAGGAATATAGGTAACAAAGGCTTTTGCAGATGGTTTCATTGTTTTCAGATCAATGAGTATCATATAGGTTCCTGTTTGATCGGAAGTCTCTGTTCCTACATAATAGGCTTTGATCAATTCTTCTCCAGCGTAAATCTCGCATTTCACAGCAGAACCGGAAAGCCGCTTGATTATGTTATCCTGTGCTGCATTTCCAACGGGTTCTTTTATATCAATCTTGTTTATTGTTTGCAGGAGTGTCTGCATAATATCTTTACGTGCAATGTACTTCCCATTTACTATCCACACACCGGAAGCATTTCGTTCCAATGTAATTTTTCGTAATTTTTTATCTGCAATAAATATTTTTGTAATGGATGCCGTGTCTTGTACCGCAAAATCACGAAGTGTTTCCTTAATGGTCCCTTTTTTATTATTGGTAATCAACCAAAAAGACAGTCCTCCTAAAACAATAACAATGATAACAGCAATTTTGTTCTTTCCTTTTTTCTTCATGTTACTATGCGGTATATTTTCGTCTTCGCAAATAAAAAATAATTATGCCTATCAATGCTAAACTAAACAATGGAGCCAATGTATTGATGAGCTTCCATTTCAAGCCCTCTGCTTTTAGTTTTTTTCTATCCAGCAAACGCAGGGTTAATTCACGTGCCCTTACATCTATCAATCCCGAATCATCACAGAGGTAATTGATACAATTCAAAATAAAATTTTTGTTTCCGTAGGTACGATTTGATATCGATTCGTAGCCTAGTGGAATAGGTCTTTTTGAGGGATATTGAAGTTCATTATGAAGAATATCACCATCTGCTATCACAATCATTTTTGTTTTTTCGCCATTCGGACGGAACCCAATTGCACTGTCTTTTGCAATTTGCGGAGGAATGCGATTTTTATAGAGTGATTCAAACGCTCCTTCAAGTAATACTGCAAACGGGCGATAGGCATCTGTAAACTGGCGTTCATCGGGCTGTATGAGTCCCATTTTCAAAAATATCCGCACAGGTGGGTTGTTTGTTTTTGAATAACGGGATGATTGTAGTAAAACCGTTTTTGTTATTCCTTTTGCTGTAACCGTATCGATAGAAGCAGCATATTCTAATTTTACAAGATCCACATTTTTTGAAATGGGGTGATTACCCACAGGAGTTGCAAGGGGTGCAAAAATCCAGGGCATGGGTTCAAAGCGCGGACGTTGTCCTGCTAAACCTGTATTTATAGGAATAGCTCCGGATTGTAAGTCCATCACCATATTTTGATTGATCCGCACACCATATTTAAAAAGCATGTCGTTCAATTTTAATTCTTGCGGAATAGCAAGTGTCCAGGATTTTCTCACCAATGTATCCAGGTTGGTATTTAAAGGGTCAATGGCCCAAAGTACCTTACCTCCCTTCATAATAAACTGGTCAATTATAAATTTATCTTTCTCGGAAAAAGCGGAATCCGGTTTTGCAATAACAAGTGCCTTCAGCCCATCTAATGCATGCAGCTGTTCATTGATCACAACACGTTTCGTGGTATAAAAATCATTCAATGCATAAGCAATATCATACACTCCCAGGGTATCCAATTCGCCGTGCCCTTCAATAAACCCTATCGTTGGCCGGATCCTTACCGTAAGATTACGGATACAGCTTGCAAACTCATATTCCAACGCTTGAACAGAGTTATTTAATTGGGATTCGGCCGACATGGTTTGTTGTGTTTTTAACAACAACCAGGGCACTTCATGTCCCCTGTAACTTACAACGGCTCCTGGCCAAATGATTTGCTGAGTGGTGCCCGTTTCCGTTTTGTTCTCCACATTAAACGGCTGTAATCCCTTACCTGCAAGTTGTTTATAAACTTCATTCTGTTGCGCTTTATCCAGATTTTCGGAAGGATCGATAAATTCGTATTCTACATTATCCTTTGAATAGACCCGGAACTCATCCAGCATCTCTTTTGTTTCGTTTCTTAAATTTTTGAACCCTGCCGGAAAATCACCATCCAGATATACTTTTACATATACCACATCATCCAGATTACTCAATAATTTTTTAGTGGCGGGTGATAACGTGTATCGTTTTTCGGTAGTAAGATCGAAACGATGAAATAGAAATGAACTCACCACGTTGAGCAGGATGAGAATGATTATCATCAGGCCAAGCGAGATCAGATCTCTTCTTTTATTTCTCTTTATCTGTATATCCATCTATGTGTGAGTCAGTGGATCCATTACCACTTTCTGCTTTCGAGTATTGTTCGTGTTCCAAAAATAAACAATGCAATCAAACTCAAAAAGTAGAATGCATCCCGTGTATCAATAACCCCTCTGCTCATGGAGGCATAATGCGAATTAATTCCTAATCCTTGTACAAAACTGTCGAGTTTTCCAAAAACGGAGAAAGAGCCAATAAAGTCAAAACCAGCGTAGATAAAAAAACACAGAAACAACGCCAGGATAAAGGAAACAACCTGATTATCGGTAATGGCAGATGCAAAAATCCCGATGGATACAAATGCCGCCCCGAGAAAAAGTAAGCCGATATAAGATCCCCACATACCACCGGTATCAATATTTCCAACAGGGTTTCCTAATTTATAGACAGAGTAAAAATAGATGAGTGTAGGAAGCAATGAAAACAAAACCAGCAATACACCTGCAAAATATTTGGCAAGAATGATCTGCATTTCTGTTAAAGGGCGTGTTAACAATAACTCTATTGTTCCCGATTTTTTCTCGTCAGCAAATGAACGCATCGTGATTGCCGGAATCAAGAATAAAAACACCCAGGGTGCCAGAATAAAAAGTGAATCAATATTAGCGTAACCGCTTTCCAATACATTGGTATTAAAACCCGAACTATTATCAGATTTAATAACCCACATAAACAAACTAACCAATAAAAGGAACACGCCAATGGCTATATATCCAATTAATGAACTTAAAAAGCTGCTTATTTCCTTTTTTAATAATGTATACATCTTCGGGGCGCTAAATTACAGTTTTTTCCCTATTCAATAAAGTTTAAATGCAGTTGGGTCATCTACAAATAGTTTTTAGCAAGTAGCAGGAACTTTGTACCGATAAAAGGAAATAGCTGATAAAGCGTGCGTTTGTGTCCGTTCGAGCGGACACTACACACATAGTATCTGCACTTTCAACGATCTGGTAAAAAGTTCCGAACGACATTCAAGTCTTATTATCGTATTCAGGTAAAAATACAGATTATTCACCCTACATGCTTCAAAATATATTAATTTTGCAGCCCCTTAATTTGTTAAAACCTGTTAACCGATAAAAAATTATGAAAGTCTTAAAATTTGGAGGAACATCTGTCGGATCTGCTGAGCGTATGCATGCATTGGTAGAATTAATTAATGACAATGAACCTAAAATTGTAGTATTATCCGCTATGAGCGGAACAACCAACAATTTGGTTGAAATATCTGCTGCACTCCATGCAGAAGATCATACAAAAGCAAAAGAATTAACAGATTCACTAAAGAAGAAGTACGATACTGAAATACAGAAATTATATAAAACAGAAAAGGCATTGACAAAAGGAAAAGAGTTAATTGAATCGCATTTCAATTACCTGCATTCCTTTAACAACAATCCATTTGGAATCAATGAAGAGCGTGCAATACTTGCACAAGGTGAATTGTTATCAACCGCAATGTTTCATTACTACCTGGAGGAAATCAATGTTGCATCGGTTCTTTTACCTGCATTAAATTTTATGCGTATTGACGAAAATGAAGAGCCGGATATGGCATATATCGATTCAGCAATTGCGACAGAACTTGCAAAACATAAAGGCAATAAATTATTCATTACACAAGGATACATCTGCCGAAATGCTGTCGGTGAAATAGACAACTTAAAACGTGGTGGCAGTGACTATACAGCAACCATATTAGGTGCTGCTATACGTTCGGAAGAGATTCAAATCTGGACAGATATTGACGGAATGCATAACAACGATCCGCGTGTAGTTGATAAAACACATCCTATTGCAGAGTTATCTTTTGATGAGGCTGCAGAGCTTGCGTACTTTGGTGCAAAAATTTTGCACCCAACCTGTATTCTTCCTGCTCAACTTCGCAATATTCCAGTACGTTTATTAAACACCATGCAACCGGAAGCCAAAGGAACCAATATCAGTTCTAAAATTTCAGGTTCGCGCTTTACTGCAATTGCTGCAAAAGATGGAATTACGGCAATCACAATTAAATCCGGTCGTATGTTATTGGCATATGGATTTTTGAGAGCCGTATTCGAAATATTTGAACGTTACAAAACACCTATTGATATGATCACTACTTCGGAAGTGGCTGTTTCATTAACAATAGATAATACCAAAAACCTGGATGCAATTGTTGCTGAGTTGAAAGAGTTTTGCAGTGTAAAAGTTGACACTGATCTTACAATTGTATGTATTGTTGGAAGTTTTGGTGCTGAAAAAGAAGGAACAGCATTACGCATATTTGACTCACTGAAAACAATCCCGCTTCGTATGATTTCTTACGGAGGAAGTGAGCACAATGTATCCGTTTTGGTTGAGTCAAAACGAAAAAAAGATACGTTGATCGCACTAAATAACGGATTGTTTAATAAAGTGATGGCCTAATAAGATAATAAGTAATATTTAAGATGTAATCACTGATTACAAAACCAATATCTCATGTTTACAGAAGAAACAATAGCTAAATTTAAAAATACCCCTACTCCATTTTATTATTATGATTTGGGATTGTTAAAGAAAACGCTGGAGCGATTAACAACCGAAAGTAATAAATATGGTTTCGTTGTGCATTATGCCATGAAAGCAAATACGAATGCCGAAATTTTAAATGTTATCCGTGGGTTTGATATTGGTGCTGATTGTGTAAGTGGTAATGAAGTAAAAAGAGCCATTGAAACAAAATTTAGCCCGAATGATATTGTTTTTGCGGGTGTTGGAAAAAGTGACGAAGAAATTAACTATGCGCTTGATCAATCTATTTTTTGTTTCAATTGTGAAAGTACCCAAGAGCTTGAAGTAATTAATGAGTTGGCGGCTGCAAAAAACAAGACTGCAAAAATTGCTTTGCGCATCAATCCGAATGTAAATGCAAATACACACAAATACATTACAACCGGATTGGAAGAAAATAAATTTGGGATCAATATCTGGGAACTCGACACCGTAGTTGCTTTACTTAAAAATTTGAAACACATCAAATTAATTGGTATCCATTTTCATATCGGTTCTCAAATCACCGATTTATCATCGTTTAAAAATTTATGCATTCGTGTAAACGAATTGCAAACCTGGTTTGAAAACCATCAAATCACACTCGAAAACATCAATGTAGGTGGAGGTTTGGGCGTGGACTACCATAACCCTGATGACAAAATCAAACCTGATTTTGCTGCTTACTTCAAATTATTCAACGAGTTCCTGGAACTTCGTCCGCATCAAAAGGTACATTTTGAAATCGGTAGAGCAATTGTAGCACAATGCGGCTCATTAATTAGTAAAGTGCTGTATATCAAAAAAGGAATCAGCAAACACTTTGCAATTCTTGATGCAGGAATGACGGAATTGATACGCCCTATGCTTTATCAGGCTTATCACAAAATAGAAAATGTAACACGTCACAGCGACACCAAAACATCTCAAAAATACGATGTGGTTGGTCCGATCTGTGAAAGCACAGATTGTTTTGCGAAAGAAGTAGAATTACCGGAAACTTTCAGAGGAGATTTAATTGCTTTGCGTACAGCAGGAGCTTATGGAGAAGTAATGAGCTCTTCCTACAACCTGAGAGACCGGGTTAAAGCGGTGTACTCTGAAGTTGGAGAAAAAGTAAACGTTTAATTTTATTTACCATTTAACAAATCTCACATGAAAAAAAAATGTTACTTACTCCTATTTCAGTTAACAACTTTAACAACAGTGCTCATTTTTTTTTCCTCTAAGTGGATTTGCTCAAACAGGGAAAAATGATTCAACATTTAATATCCCGGATGGTGGATTGCAAGCTTTGCACTAGCAATTAGCCTTTTTTCAACTGCTGCGTTGGCACAGGTTGGAGAAAATGATTCAACATTTAATACACCGGATAACGTTGCAAGCAGCGTTTATAAAAGCAGTAATAATGCTATTCTTGCATCTGCAGCACAGGCAAATAACAGCAAATTTGTACTAGGCGGTTACTTTACAGCGTACAATGGCGCAAATCATAACAGAATTGTCCGGATCCTGGCGAACGGATCAATTGATCCGAGTTTCAATGAAGGAACCGGACTAAATGTTGAGCCCAGCTCTATAGCTATACAAGCAGACAATAAAATTATTGTTGGTGGAAATTTTACAAGTTACAATGGAACAGCCACCAACGGTTTTATTCGTCTGAATGAAGATGGTTCGGTTGACAACTTATTTCCAGCTGCAAGCGTATTGAGCAATGCGAATAAAATAAAAATTCAAAGCGACGGTAAATTCTTCGCATTGACTAATCTTGGATTGGTTCGTATAAATGCTGATGGAACCATCGATGCTTCATTTGCAAATACAGCACATTACGGAGGTCGCGATTATGCCGTACAACCAGATGGTAAAGTTATTATTGCGAGCACGGGGACAGATACGGTTCATTTAATTCGACTGCTAGCAAATGGAGCGCTTGATCCTTCTTACACAGCCGATATTAAAATACGCGATAATATTTGGTCATTCAAGGTTAACTCAATAGGACTTCAGCTAGACGGTAAAGTGGTTATTGGCGGCAGTTACCGTACAGGTCAATCGCAGGAAATTGCTATTTTAAAAAGAGTAAATACCGATGGAACATTGGATACAACATTTGTTTTAGATGAGCGTCCTATTTGGGGGATTGGTGCAATTTATTCCGTTCATATTCAACCCGGGGATGGTAAAATTATAGTTGCCGGCCATCATGACAGAGCTCCAGGTGGCACAGAACATACGTACGTTCAGTTTATTGAACGATTAAATTTAGATGGTTCAACAGATCATAGCTTTCTTCACAACAACAAATACATAACAAACGCTTATGTGATTTATACCTCTACCTTATTAAGCAGCGGTAAAGTATTGGCAGGTGGTCTTTTTGAGCAGGTAAATGGTTACAGTGCTAAAAATGTTGCATTATTAAATTCAGATGGAACACTTGATAGCCATTTTAATGAAACAGCCGGTATAAATGGAACCGTTAGCGTATCTGCCATACAAGCAGATCAAAAGATCCTGATCGGTGGATTATTCTCAAATGTGCAGTATGAATCACGCAGTCACATTGCCCGTTTATTACCTGACGGAATAATTGATCTTACATTCAATCCCGGGAAAGGTGTGAATGGGTCTGTATACGCTATCGCGTCTCAAAGCAATGGAAAAGCAATTATCGGAGGCGAGTTTACAAGTTTTAACACCGATACGGTAAAAAATATTGTGCGTGTAAATGAAGATGGAAGCATTGATCCTTCTTTTCAAGCGTCTATTTCAGGAATCGTATATTCACTGGAATTGCAAAATGACAACAAAGTACTTGTTGGTGGATATTTTTCTGCTGTGAATAACGAAGCGTATTTCAGTTTTGTACGCTTAAACACGGATGGAAGTATTGATAATACATTCGAACGCGTATTCCCACTTTCCGAAACAAATAAAAATACAATTTACACTTCTTTGATTTTACCAAACGGACAAATTTTGGCCGGTGGTAATTTTGATGTTGCTAATAAATATAGCATCATTAGGCTGAATGCTGACGGAACGATTGATACTGCCTTTACACACAACTATTCAACTGTTCGTGATCTTGCACGCCAACCGGATGGAAAAATCATTGCTGTGGGTGGAAGACCTGATTTTCCAAATAGCATTGGGTTTGCATATGTCACCCGATTAAATGCAGATGGATCGAATGATACAACTTGGACGAATACCGCGATGCCGGAAAACGGGCCTGTTCATTCTGTTACACTTCTTTCAACCGGTCAGGTTCTTGTAGGTGGTGAATTTGCATGGTCATGGATGGAAAACGAACCTCCTAATTACATTTCACTTTTTGATTCCATCGGACACGTAGACACAACATTTGTTGGATTTACAGATGGTCCTGTTTATACAACACAGGGAGTTGTAAATGATAAAGTGATTATCGGCGGTGCGTTCGGCGAATATGCAGGTGTTGTAAGAAACAACATTGCGAGAATATATGCACCTAATGAAGTTCCAACAGGTATAAAAAACCATACCCTGGCTCCAGCATTTGTTTTATATCCGAATCCTGCAAGCAGTTTTATAAATGCTACTGATTTAAAACAGGGAAGCACCATTACGATCAGAAATATTACCGGAGCCGTTATTTATAGTGAACAAGTAAATGACAACCGCTCCACAATTAACATTTCGAATTTTGCAAACGGTATTTATTTTATGACACAACAAAACAAAGCAGAGATTAGTACGCAACGTTTTATTGTAAATAGATAATTTTTTTGATTGACTATACAAACCCGACAGGTTTTTCAAACCTGTTGGGTTT
>DAORKB010000120.1:0-10236 GCA_035439365.1 Bacteroidia bacterium | reverse complement strand
ATAGCGGGCTTCGTTTTACCTGATCATTCTTCTTTTCATTTTTATCAACAATAACTAGCTCATGAATCTCTGTTAGTTCAACGGTTTCGAGCTTTTTATCTTTTGTGTCACGATAATGATTGCGTAAATAATTGAGGTATATTTTAAATACAAAACCTATAAACTTATCTTCGTTTTCAAATTTATATTCGTCAATTACCTGAATAACCTTATAAAAGGTTTTATATACAAGCTCCCAGGCTTCATCCTCGTTCAGCTTCCATTTTACGATTGCATATCCATATAACTTTTTACCATAACGGTTATATAGTAATGCAATCGCATCATTATCCTTACTCTTTATTTTCGAAACAATTTCGATCATTGGTATTACTAAAAACAAAAAACTTTCAATTTTATTTCTAACCAAATTACGAATTAGAATGATGGACAACTATCTCCTCTGAACTTTTTTATGCGTGGTTTGCATTGAAATTGTTTTGAAAAGGAAATTTCGTGTGACCCATACGTTACATTTCTTATTTTGGATATGGTTACATCATAGCTATATCCGATTTTAATAGAATTGTGCTGAAATCCGACAAGCATAATAAATGCATCTGCGTAACGAAACCACATACCTGCCACCAGTGGCCCTTTGTTTACATATAGCCCCAAATTAAGGTGGGTAAAATTCTGCTGCTGCTGATAGATGATATTGGGCGAAATAGAGGTTAGATTTCCTTTTTCACCAACCGGTATCAATGCACCAGCGTGTGCTGTTATTTTCATCGGCAGTTTACTGTCACCTAGCAACCCTTCATTGGGCTGAGTGATGTGATGCACCGCAACGCCTGCATAAAACATTTTTGTATAGGCTAAAACTCCCCCGGAAAAATCAACGTTGGATTTTGAAACCAATCTGCTCTTTTCCTGGGTATCGTATACAAAACCGCGGCGTTCATCAATCATATCGCCAAATGTAAGCCTTGACCAGTCAATGCTTTTTTGAAAAAATGTTGCCTGAAACCCAACCCTTATTGAAAGGTAGCGTTTGGGTTGAAATAAATAGGAGTAAATCCCGCTGGCATTTGTTGTTTTAAGGATCCCATTACCCGCATTATCATTTGTTGCAATTAATGCCAAACCACCTTGTATGGCATCCACGTGCTTGTCGACAGATGCTGAATAGGTCACATACGTACCTTCGATACCGGCCCATTGATTGCGAAAATTCAGGTTCATGCGCCAACATCTGGCAGAACCGGCAAATGCAGGGTTAAGATAAATCGGATTCGCATAAAATTGTGTGAATATTGGATCCTGAGCTGATGCTGTCCCGGTAATAAGGCAAATAGTCGCTATTACGGGAAATAAGTTTCGTTTAATCATGATCGTTAAAAAAATGTGGTTTTGTGGTTTTAATACATGAACACATTTAGGTAACAACACCCACGGTGAGTTTGGAGAGTAAGTGTGAGAGCGAGTCTTTCGCGCCCGGGAGAAATCTATTCCTTCTTTTTCCTGGTTATATTATAAGAAAGAAACAGTTCATGAGAACCAGTACCAAATTGATTTACCAGGCCCAAATTATAGTCGAATGAATAACCAAATGAGAAATTAAGTTTACTTACACCCAAAAAAGCTACACAGGCATTGCTCATTTTTTTTGAAACGTCCCAACGGAAGGAAGCGCCTGCCCATAAAAATTGCTTGTAACTTACTTTCATGGTTGCATCCAGTTGCGAAGGAGGAGAAGCACTTTTTACGGTTTTAAATAATACAGATGGTGTTAATGAATACATTTCATTTAATTTGTGATTATAGGCAGCAAAAGCCAAATAATGTCTTTGTAATCGTTCTTTAAATAATTCATCTCCCATTCTAAGTTTATTCTCCATTAGCTGTGGAGCTGCAAAACCAAGGGAATAATTTTTACCATACAGGTAAATACCGGCATTCACATCTGCTACAAGCGTTTTACCACTAATGCGATTGAACGTATTGTCATTTTTTTCATCCAGCATGATTTTATCTTTTTGCAGCGAATACTGCATAATCATTGGTGCCACCCCAAATGAAAGTTTAGTGGAATCATTAATTTTCAATTGATAGGAGTATGCAAACTGAGCCGAAACAAGATGTGTGGGCCCTGCTTCATGATTGGTTAATAATAAACCCAATCCCATTTTATTATTCACAGGTCCGTGAATACTAAACAACTGACTTGTGGGCGCCTCTTTAAAACTGGTCCATTGCATACGGTGCGTAAGTGCTACAGGAACATATTGCTTTGTTCCCGCCACAGCCGGATTCAACAATAAATCATTTTGAAAGTATTGACTAAACTGCGGTAATTGCTGGGCGTTTGATACAGTAGCAAAAAGTACTAAAAAAAGAAGTAGTCTGTTTTTCATGAAATTAACTTTAATTACTTAATAATTGTTACTGTGCCTGTAAATACATCCTTATCGTTTCCGAGTTCTATCCTGTAATAGTAGGTGCCTGCTTCCAAAGGTTGATTGTTGAACTTACCTTCCCAAGGCTCGTTGTATCCATTTGAACTAAATACCAATGCTCCCCATTCCGTAAATACATTCACCTTGCAATTTTCAAAACGATTCAGCCCACGTATGTTCCAAATGTCATTCACGCCATCATTATCAGGCGTAAATCCATTCGGAATGTTTAAGCATGACAAATCATCTGTTGTCGTTTCGACCTTGGTTGACGCGGATGTTTCATTTCCGTATTTATCGGTAACTGTGACTGAATAAACTCCTGATTCCAGGTTATTAATAGCTGAAGTAGTCGCTCCATTGCTCCACTTAAACGTATATGGATAACGGCCGCCCTGTATGAATGCCTGTATAGAACCTTGTTTGGCTAATGGACATGTTGGTAAAGCTGTTAGCGAAACTGACAAGGGAATGATTGCACTATCCTGGTAAAGCACATTGTCAACAGTCATAATCGTTGTATTTAATAAACCGGTTGCATCAATTTCAAGAACCGGTAATTTACTTCCATTTGCCAGCCATTTAAATTCATACCTTGTCGGTAGTGGTATTGAAAATCCAATACCAAGGGAATCGGAGTGAATGGAATCAACAACGGTAATCACAGACTTTACACGTATGGTGTTAAAAGTCCCAAAAGGAGTTACAAGTTCACCCCAACCATCAACTGTATTAACACGCTTTTGTTTTTTTTCAAAATAACCCAAGCCTGGTAATGTATTCTTATAGCCCGAGTTGGAAGAATCCTTATTTCCGTAGGTTAATGGAAATTTATAAACCACATCAGCCGGATTAAGGACAATAGGGATCGGCGTATTGCCAGTTGTTGAACCTTGAACACTTAGTGTCAACTGGTTGTTTGTTTTTCTATAAAAGTTATAATTGTTTGTTGGTACTGAGCCTAATAAGGCATAAGGAAACACATCCGGGTTGTGATTAACCATGGCATAGGTACTGAGAAAACCTACAAACGGATAGCCTGTAGTAGCTGGCCCTACTATCTTTTCAACGCGTTGAGAATCCGACATTAATGTGGAATAATCCCACTTGTAATTTGGACCTGTTTGTGAGGGATTAAAACCTGTTAGCGACTGTTTTACACTATACAACACTTCATCATTTACATTTGGCATATCGGCATTTGTGATGGTGATTTGAGCTGTTAATAACAGTTTTGAACTACAAAGAAGAATAAATACAAGTAACTTTTTAAAATACATGCCCGAAATTTTAAGTATGAACAAACTGAAGTATGACAATTGAAAACTGTTTCTCCCCTATGCCAAATGTCTTTTTAATTTCACAAAAAACAACAGAACAATAGCCCATCTGCTTTAATCAAAGCTATAAAAAGGAATGAAACTTACCAAAGAATTGTTCTGTTTAGTAATTTAGTAGATTCTTTCAGCGTTGAAAAAAAATGAAATTGTTTTTTGTCAGATACATCACAGTTTTTACATTGCTTTGCTTTTTTGTACAAGAGGGTGTTGGTAATACTGTGCATACAACATACTCATCCAGCGTTGAAAGCAAAAAAATACGTAAAAAGCACAAAAAGAAACACAAGAAAAAGCACAAAAAGAAAAAACACAAGCGCAAAAAGAAAGGCAAGCGTAAAGGTATGTTTATGAGTAACAAGCGTTATCACGGGATTAGATAGCGGCTAAATAAACGCTAACATCAATCCACTCATCAAAATCATTAAGGCATCTTCAATAATTGTAATGGTACTCATGGGTAAATTAAACACATCACCCAAACATGCACATTTTATTTTTTGCTTGTTTAATACACTCTGCAAAACCCCAACAATGCTAACCGACATAACGATGCAGGTTATTGCATTCACCAAAACAGGCTGAACACCTGTAAGATAACAGACACCTAACCCCAATTCAATAAATGCATATACGTACCCGTAACCATTCCAACGTTTTGCAACAATATTAACTTCTTCTGCTGCTTTCTTTGTTTCCTGAAGAGGTGTCTTTTCTCTTTCAATTTGCGTATTAAATAATGAGAGTTGATTTTTTAATTGATCAATTCTATACGCCAACTCATCTATCCTTACTAATAAATTATTTTTGATAGAAACCACCAAAATAATCAATATAATAAGTGCTAAAAAAATTAAAAACTCCATGGTGCTTTTTTATAAGTATGACGCAAATTATGAAGAAAATAAAAAATGCCCCTAATTTTAGGGGCTTAATCTCTTTAACGGTCGATTTATTATGATAAACGACAAATAATAGCGCAATTTGCCTTAAACTATTGAGTGCCTTCCCTTGATTATACCTTTCTTTTGTCCATCCTACCAGGTATTAACTATGATAAAGTTAATGTTAGCAGACAATGTGGGCTGTATCACTTCGAGCGGAGCCGAGAACTGGGATGGCGGTTCAACGTCCAAATAATTACCTCTTCATCCTAAGTAATAATGGTGGTATAACATTTACATGATTATCTCAATCAAGATTTGATCTTATGGAAACAGCTATCTCTTTAAAGCCCCGCAATAAAAGAAAAAAATGGTTAATCGCACTTATTATTCTGATTGTTTTTTTAATTATAGCAAGGATAATTTTACCCTATTTTGTTCTGAAATATGTAAATAAAACCCTAAGTGAATTAAAAGAATACAGAGGGCACGTGGAAGACATTGATATTGCTCTTATCAGAGGGGCTTATCAAATTATCGATATACGAATTGACAAAATAGACTCGGTTTCAAACAAAGTAGATACAATCCCTTTCTTCAAATCATCCCAAATCGATTTATCGGTGCAATGGAGCGCGATCTTTAAAGGAGCCGTTGTTGGAGAAATATACGTTACAGATCCTGTACTCAATTTTGTAAAAGGCAAGCATAAGAAAGAAGATGTGAAAGCAGATACAGCCGATTTTAGAACCACTATTGATAAATTAATGCCGTTAACGATCAATCATTTTGAAATCGAAAACGGACAAATTCATTACATTGATAAATACAGTACTCCACATGTAGATATAGCCATGACCAACTTACAGGTAAAAGCTGATAATCTCTCGAATGTGAATGATAGCGCAAAACTTTTACCAGCAAAGCTTATTGCGAGCGGTGATGTTTATAATGGGCGGTTCGACCTGAATGTTGATTTTAATGCTTTGGAAAAGCAACCCACATTTGATTTAAATGCGGGGTTAAAAAATATCCAGATGGTTTCTTTAAATGATTTCTTTAAAGCCTATGCAAATTTCCAGCTTGACCAGGGAAATTTGGGGTTATATACTGAGTTTGCTGCTAAAAATGGGAATTTTAAAGGTTATGTCAAACCAATCATTAAAGATCTGAAAGTAAAAAAAGAGGGTGATTTTCTTGATATCGTATGGGAAAATATTGTTGCCGGAGCTGCTACTATCCTTGAAAACAGGAAAAAAGACCAAGTGGCGACAAAGGTACCCATTGAAGGTAGATTTGATCAACCCGATACAGATTTATGGACAGCTATTAACTATGTACTACGAAATGCATTTGTGTATGCACTGAAACCTTCAATTGATAATGAAATCAATATTGGAAAGGTTGAACAAGTATATACGGATAAAACGTTATTGCAAAAGATCTTTGGCAAAAAAGATAAAGACAAAGATGAAGAAAAGGAGTAGCCATTTTGTGAACATCCTTTTCTTCCAGGCAAAGGATTGAACAACGGTTACAAGCTGCTGCACATTCCGCAAGTGTGGCTATAAGTCCTGCATATTTATTTTTCATGGTATTAATTTTTGGTTAAAGCTGATGCTTTAAACAAAACTAGTACCCATATACAGAGCAAGTCACTTATAAAGTAAACCGGATGGGTAGTGTAAATTGAACTCTTACTGCAGTTCCATACATTCTTCCGGGTTTCCATTTGGGCATTGCATTCACAAGTCGCATGGCTTCCTGATCGTATGCAGGACCGTTCGGAATGCCTCTTTTTATTCGTACAGCGCTTAACGAACCATCTGTTTCAACAACAAATGACACGTAACTAATTCCTTCAATATTGCTTTCTGTTTCAGGGTATTTGATATTATCGTTAACAAATTTACCCATTGCTTCTTCTCCACCGGGAAATTGAGCAGGTTCACTAATCGGATACGAAACATTGTACTGATCGTTAACTGATTTTGACTGGGAAGAAATATGGATGTTTTTATACATCCTGCCTGAAATATTTACCACATTGGAGTCTTTGCCATCTTTTTCAAACAGTACCCATTCGCCATCTGCCTCTCCATTCACATAATTTCCTTTACTACTGATCTTTGTATTTTCGAAATAGAATTTCCATGGGCCGCTTTCTTTATCATTTACAAAAGAGCCTTCACTCTGAAGTTCACCGGCCTCTGAAAAATAAATGGCCTTCCCATTTTTAGTTGGTGGATCAATCGTTGTTGAAACAGCAATCAATTGCGGATTGTTGTTACTGATATACCGGTTCACCAACAAATAATGATCATCTTGTTTTGAAATTATACGGTAATACACCGCTTCTTCTTTTACTGATCTTTTCCAGTCTTTACCAAAATAGAGAGTATCTGTAACCGGAGTGAGGCCTGAAACAGCCTGTGCAAATAAGCCGGAACAATTAAAGAGAAACAAGGAAAGAAAAATTTTATTCATCGTTTTTAAATTCAGCAACAAAGGTAGCCGAATTTTTAAAAGCCATATACATCTGTTCCCGATCCGGCAGCTGCCGGGCCGGGAACAGATGATTGAGTTCTATTTTATTAATGTCAAGCTACCTTCTCTTGTATCGCTCTTTGCATCCATTCCCTTAATCTTAAGAATGTAATAATAGGTTCCTTCATTGCAGGCAGCACCAGATGCACTGTGTCCATCCCATCCTCCGCTTACGGTATCCCACTCATATTCTTTTTGCCCCCATCGGTTGTAAATTTCTCCATGAATGGATTCAATACCTTTTCCTTTAATCGTAAATACATCATTCACACCATCATTATTCGGTGTAAACACATTCGGGATCACATACGACGATGTAATATAAACCTGAATGTTTGTACATATTTTATCAGAACAATTATCATTGTCGGTAATGGTTAAACACGCTCTGTAATACCCGATTTTATCATACAAATAACTTGGGTCCTTATCCACAGATATACTTCCTGTTCCAAACTCCCATAAATTTTTATAATTTTTACCAGCCGAAGCATTTGTAAATGCGACATCTAAAGGCACTTCACCGGTTGTTGGTTTTGCAGTGAAAGCCGCCGTTACTTTATTTACTGTTACATCTATTGTGTGAGGCTTTATATTTAAACAACTCCCAGCTTTGGAAGTTACAGTAATGGTATACTTCACCACTTCTACACCAGCGGTATTATTTTTAATTACATCATCGATGACAGCAGTTTGTTTGGCTGTGGTATATGTTTCACCTGTCGTGTTTGTGTTGTCAGCAGCAATCCAGCTAAAATCGCCAGGTACCGTGCTCGATAATTTAATATCCAATGCTGTACCGCTACACACGGTAACTGCTGTTGGTGTGTTGATTAACTCTGGTGCCGGATTTACGGTAACATCTATTGTTTGGGGTTTTATATTTACACAGGCATGAGCAGTGGATGTAAGTGTAATCGTATACTTTACAAGCTGAGGAAGTAACGTAGTATTTGTAATCACATCGTTAATCACATCTGTTTTTTGAGGTGTAAGATGTGTTTCACCAGTGGTATTTATATTATCTCCTGCTATCCATGAAAAATCAGATGGAACAGAGCTCATCAATTTCACATTCAATGGCACGCCACTACATACGGTCAAGGATGTTGGTGTACCATTTAATTCCGGAGCAGGATTCACCGTAACATCTATTGTTTGCGGTTTGATGTTTACACATGCACCAGCAATTGATGTAAGTGTGACCGTATATTTTACCAATTCTGAGCTATTGGTAGTATTGGTGATCACATCATTAATCAAAGCTGTTTTTACCGGAGTTAAATAACTCTCACCAGTTGTATTGGAGTTGTTTGTTGCGATCCAACTAAAATCAGATGGTACATTACTGTCCAGCGCAATGTTCAATGCAACGCCACTGCATACCGTATCTGTTAAGGAGACATTTTCCAATGTGGGCTCTTCGTGAATTGTAATTGTAAATGGTTTGCTGATTACTGTTGCGCATCCACCAACAGGATCTATTTCATTGATAATGGTATAGGTGCCCGGTGTACTTGCCGTTAAATCAATCTCACCAGTTTTTGTATTTACAAATACTAAACCGGCAGGTGTTGCTTTGAATATACCATTAACGGCTCCTGTTCCAAGTATTGGAAACGGGTTTGTTGTATTCTGGCAAAAACTATTGGAAGCATATTTAAATTCACCATCCAACTTATCATTTACTACAACTGTTATCTTTGAACGTTCTCCTTCACAAATGTTTGTTTTCTGAGACACGTAATAATCAAAGGTACCGGCTGCAGTGGTAACAGGTGTTGGTGCTGTTGTTGAGCCTACCCCACCTGTGGCTGTTGTATACCACAGTAAACCACTTCCTGTAGCTGTTAGCGGAGTAGCTGTTGCATTGATGCAATAGATAACCGGGCTGGATACCGCTGGTGCTGCCGGCGTATTGGTAACTCTTACAAAAACAGGTTTACTATCCGAGCATCCTGCTTTATCTTTAACTGTTACAGTGTAAGTAGTTGTTACTGTCGGATTGGCTATAACAGCTGTTCCGGTATCTTTATCTAATCCGGTTGAGGGTGCCCAGGTATATTTAAAATCATTTTTAAATGAAAGCGACCAGCCTGTTAATAATCCGGTACCATTCGCCTTTGTATCCTTAATACGAAGTCCCCAATTTCCGCCTATTGTACTTGTACTTACATTTGAAAAAGCTTGTGTGGGCTGATAACTTCCTGTATACGGTGCTGTTCCGCTTGTAATGGGAGATCCACCAGATGCCACAAAACAAGTATTGGTATAATTAATTCCGCTTACACCAGTTCCGGATGTTAAAACAATTTCATTTCCATTGGGTGCAACTAAGGTAACATTCAATTCGGAAACCTCTCCATGCGTAATATTGAAACATACTTTTTCCAGTTCATTATCAACATTTCCGGAAATTGTTCCAACCGCTATATTGGATGTTACACCAGTTGTATTGTTATCAGGGATACTTACTGTGGCGTTGTTCGTATAGTCAATCGTTGAGCTCCCTACTGTTGACATGATAGCTGTTAGATTTGCTCCGGCTCCACCAGTACAAATATGTACCGAATCGGTTGCGGTTAGTTTTGGAGTTACGTTTACTGAAGGTAAATACGTTACAACAGCCGGTGTACCACACACACCGGTAACAGAGCAACTATACGTTGTTCCCGTTGCAACGGGATAAGTAACCGTAGAGGAATCGCTGCTTGCACTTATCGGCTTTGGCGTCCATTTATAAGTGAATGGTCCTATTCCGGAAGCATTCGCTTTCAATACAAGCGGTTGTCCGGTACACAAGGTATTGTCATTGGATGCTGTGAGGTTAATGGTTTGTACACCCGATTTGGCAAGTATGGTATATTCACAATCATTACCAAAAGCCCCGTCTACCATGATGTAATATTTTTTCCCAACGGTTAAGCCTGTCGCACTGAGCGTAAAATTTCCTATTGCATTATCAAGACAGCTGGTTGAAACCCGTGTAAAGGTTTTACAATCGCCTGTTTCAAACATCACTGCCTGAAT
>DAORKB010000119.1:0-10337 GCA_035439365.1 Bacteroidia bacterium | reverse complement strand
CTTTTGAAGGCGTGCGGGAAGATAAAAAGGCGAGTAAAGTAATACAGGAAAAAACGATAGATACTGACAAAGTGATTAAAACCCAAAAATCAATTTCAAAAAAAGACACAGGAAAAGAGACAAGCGATGAAGTATCAGCTTATCTGAAACCCGTAAAGTACAATAGTCGCAAAACCTTACTTAACCCGACTGATGAAACACAGGTAAGAACAATCAATGGACATGAATTAAAATTTACAAACCTGAATAAATTTTATTGGCCCAAAGAAAAAATAACAAAAAGGGATTTATTGAATTATTATTACCAGGTAGCGCCATATATATTACCGTATTTAAAGGATCGACCACAATCGTTAAACAGACATCCCAATGGTATAACAGGAGCTGGTTTTTATCAAAAAGATGTAACCGGTAAAGCACCCGATTGGATCAATACGTTTTTATATCACAGTGAAGATGATAAGCGGGATAAGCATTTTTTAGTTGCAAAGGATGAAGCCAGTTTATTGTATATGGTATCATTGGGGTGTATTGAAATAAACCCCTGGAGCAGCCGTATACAATCTCCCGATTATCCGGACTGGTGCATTATTGATCTGGATCCAGGAGATAAAACAACATTTGATCAAGTGATTGACACAGCAAAAGTTACCTGGGATGTGCTCAATCAATTAGGAGTAAAAGGTTATTGTAAAACAAGTGGTTCAACCGGGTTGCATATTTATATCCCCTTAGGGGGCAATTACACCTACGACCAATCAAAAGAATTTGCGAAGGTTGTTGTAACGCTTGTGAATAGGGAGCTTCCTAAACTGACGAGCCTTGAACGAACAGTAAAGAGTCGTAACGGAAAAATGTATTTGGATTTTTTACAGAATAGAGCTCAAGCGACAATTGCTGCTCCATATTCGGTTCGCCCAAAACCTTTAGCAACTGTTTCGATGCCGCTCCATTGGGATGAAGTTAAGAAAGGCTTGAAAATGAAAGACTTTACCATATTTAATTCAATGGACAGGCTTAAAAATGAAGGAGATATTTTTAAACCTGTGTTAGGGAAAGGAGTGGACCTGAAGCAGGTAATTAAAAAATTCGATTCTTTGTAGGTGGGAATTACATGTCCCAGATTTTTGAGAAAATACCGTTGCCTAATGGAAAATGACCTTTAAATAATTATAACTCATGTAAACATACTTTAGAAATCAATAACTCGTTCTTTTGCGTGTTTTAAATAATAACGATTATCCCAATTAATGAATAGCCAACATTGAGTAATTCTAGGTTTAGTTAGAGTTTATTCATTTGGTTAAATGCTGGTTATGATTTTATTGGTTACGAATGTGAAGGACGGTCCTTCACATTTTTTTTTTGTTAAAATTTAACCACATAAGTACATAGGTACACATCGCTATTTCAGCTTTTCAATAGCTTTATCCTGTATTTTTGATAAAAGTAGTATGGCGCAAGTTGCTCCTATGCAAGCGCATAGCATATCCGATTGAGTGTCCCATGCATATCCTTGTGTTCCTAAAAATGCATCTGCTGATTCTCCTGTTGAAATGGCGACAAACCATTCCAAAAATTCATAAAAAACACTTATTGTTGCACACGTACATACGGTAAGAACAGATAACCAGGTACCCGCTTTCACGACTTTATTTCTGATAAATAATTCCCTGATGATTACCGCAGGAACAAATCCTTGTGCAAAATGCCCGACTTTATCATAATTATTTCTGGTCTGATGAAATGCTTCCTGGATCCAGTTAAACAATGGAACTTCCGCATATGTGTAATGCCCACCAATAAATAAAATGTAGGAATGTATAAGAATCAAGCAATAGGTCAAATAAGTAAACTGAAATTGTTTGAATGTAAAAACTAAAATCAGTAAACCAATAATTGCGGGGAATACTTCTAATAAATAGGTGAAATAATCATGCGGAGCAATAGCAGAAACAACAAGACCAATAAAAAACAGGAGAATTAAAACAAGGTATTTTGTTTTCAAGGATACGGATTTAAAGTTCTGCAAATATAAATTAATTCTTTTCAAAACAATGGCAGGGTTTACAAAGCTTTCTATACACCTTATTTTGAAAGCGAAAAATCTATATGTCCTATATACCTATTTGGTTAAATAAAATCAAACCACATAGTACATAGGGCACATAGGTTTTAAGATCATGGTCCTTCATTTGTCTTTTAGTATGGATAAATAAAGAAGGATTTAAAGATTAAATGGATGAAAACATAGTGTAACGGTGCTTACAGCTATAATTTGGTGGAAAATAGAAGATGAGAACCAATACATTTTGTATACAATATGATTAGATTTGGGAAAATCACTACACAAAATAAGGTGTTTTTCCTTTGCTAAATCTGTATTATGAATAGTAATTTTGCATCAGCACATCCCCCGAACTTCATTTCATTAAATTCAGAAATTAAACTCTAAAACTGTAATAACTATGAAGACATTGGTACGAGGAATTTTAAACACACGCAAGTTATATCCTATAATCGGGTTGTGGATGTGTATGCTTGCTTTTAATGGTGTTGCGCAGGATGGACAGAATGATTTCACATTTAATACAATTGACAAAATAACATCTCAAGGCACAAACAATACGGTTAAAATTGCAGTTGCTTTAACAGACAATAAGGTTGTAATTGGGGGAGCTTTTACTAGTTATAATGGTGTTACAGCTAATAAACTGGCTCGTTTAAACGTGGATGGAAAGATTGACAAAAGTTTCAATGCTGGTTTGGGAACAGATGGAACGATTAACACGCTTGCTATTCAACCCAATTTTAAAATGATTATCGGAGGTGATTTTACTTCTTACAATGGGTACGAAGCAAATAAAATAGCAAGAATCAATGCAAATGGTAGTCTTGACAAAAAATTTAAAGTAGGTGATGGTCCCAATAATTCGATTACAAAAATATTGATTCAACCCAATGGGAAAATTATCGTTGCCGGAAATTTTACAATGTTTAATAATAATCCAGCAAGAGGTTTGGTAAGGTTGAATAAAAATGGAAGTCTTGATACAACATTTAATGCTGAGTTGACAGATTCAATAGCAAGCATTCATCAAATAGCAATGCTGCCTGATGGAAAATTGATCATAGCTGGTAAAGCAAGGAATTTTTTTGGTGACTTCAGAAATTTTATTGACGTACTTCGTTTAAATAGTGATGGAAGCAGAGACTACAGCTTTGCAGAATGCAGGCATAGTGTAGGAGATTTATATCCCAGAATTAATTCCATCGGTATAGAAAACGATGGAAACGTTATACTTGCCGGAACCAATCAGGATGGTAGCAGTTCTTCTCCTTATCGTGGATTACTCATGCGTTTCAAACCCAATGGTGAAATGGTTGATTTGATGGGAACATTTTGGATTAACTCTATGTGTCTGCAAAATGATGGAAAAATTTTGGCACTAGGATTTGATAACCCGGAATGGAATATCGTGAAAAGGGTAGTGGTAAGAATGAATAGTAATTTGACTGTGGATACAACATTTGAATTGAATGATAGTAAAATATTTGGTGACCCATCCGAATGCTCAATTGAAACATTTGCTGTTCAGAATAATGGAAAACTTGTCATTGCCGGAAATTTCTTTGAGATGAATGGACTGGGATGTGGAAATATTGCACGTTTGAATACCGATGGAAGTTTTGATGAAACGTTTAACCGGCACAATGGAAGTAATGGTGGTGTTTTCGCTAGTGCGAAACTGGCAAATGAGAAAATACTTATTGGAGGAGAGTTTTCAAAATTTAATAATGAATCAGCTCCCAATATTACACGTTTAACAAAAAATGGTGCTATTGATCCTACATTTAAAGTTGGTTCAGGAACCAACGGAAACGTTTATGCAATTGAGGTTTTACCTTCAGGTAAAATTTTAATCGGAGGAAGTTTTACTTCATACAATGGTAACGCATGCAGCAATATTGCAAGGTTGTGTCCGGATGGACATTTCGATAAATCATTTAAGCTTGCTGTTGATGGCACTGTTAGAAAATTCGTTACCGATAAAAACAACAACATTCTTGTAGGCGGTGATTTTACAACCGTCAATAATGTGAACCGGAATGCGTTGGCGCGCGTTTCCGAAAACGGAGTTTTAGATGTGTCCTTCCAACCATATATTGAAGATATAGGGATGGTTTATGATTGTAAAATTGCTGCCGATGAAAAAATTTATGTTGCTCTTAATTATAAAAATACACCTGAATTTTTCATTGACTCAAAGGTTATCTGTTTAAATAAAAATGGGGACAGAGACTTTAATTTTGTGCTGGCGGAGGGTTATTATACGCAAATAAACGCTATCGAATTAACAAGTAAAAACAAATTACTGATTGCAGGTTTTGGACATTATGAGGTTCCTTCATTCTTTCCTTCGAGAGGGATTCTGGCAAGATTTAATGAAAATGGTGAGATTGACTCCACCTTTAATTTTACACCGTTAGAGCAATACCTGGATAAGCAGGTAAGAACAATAAGTTTACTGGAAGACGGTAGAATTGTTATCGGAGGTGACTTTAGTGTCGATAAAACTAATTTGAATCACATTGCACTTTTAGAAAAGGATGGAGATATCAATTTTGATTTTGTTGGAAACGCAAATGGAAATATATACACCTCTTTAGTGATGAACAACAATATGATGTTGATTGGTGGCATATTTAGTGAATATAGCTCTTATGTTAGAAATGGAGTTGCAAGAATAAGCTTCGGTACAATAGCACATAGCAGGAGTGTGGTTTCATCTGCTCAGCAGCCGGGTGTAATTGAAGAGGAATTAAGTATATACCCAAATCCGGCAGTTGCTTCTGTTACAATTGATCACATGGAAGCAGGTAAGATCATTCGGATATATAATTCAGCAGGTGTAGAAATGTTTTCGACAACAATTAATTCTGAAATGGAAACGATCGATCTTTCTAACTTCTCAAATGGTATTTATTTTATTATGACAGAGAAGAATGGGGTAAAAACAAACGCAAAACTTATTGTAAGTAAATAGCAATTGTATTAAAAGTTAAGAAATCCTATGTGCCTGTGTGGACAAAAAATAAAACTCCACTGGTACGTAGGATTTTTCGTTTTTATTGGGGAGATTTTTTATTCTCTTTTCTCCAATCCTCTAATGTGATAAGGGTATCTTTTACGGTGTCAAAATATTTTATTTCCCAGTTTTTTTTAGGAAAAACATAAAAATTAAAGTGCGTAACGTATGCATTTTCACTATCCTCACCGGCTTTTACCCAATAATAATCAATGACATTATTAGGAGATTCTGCAATCATAACTTGTAAGTGTCTTTCACCTTTGGTTTGTTCATGGATATACCGGGCCCTTTTTGCAACTTCAGGGAGGGAAAGAATAAGCTTATATATGGTATCCGCGTCAACACCCGGGCGCAAAATGGTATCACCACTTGCTACGGGTTCAATTTCTGAAAAATGAACGGTATCAATTATTTTTGTTGTTTGCGAACTGTCTGGAACGCTACATCCAATAGTTGCTAGTATTAATAAAAGCGAATAAAAACAAAACTTCTTAATTTTCATGAACGGGGATACTTATAAAAATTATTGAAGCGAATATACAAAAGTTTCAAAAAAGAAGAGTTGTTTTTAAGGGCACAGCATTGTTCATATTTATTTTGTTGTAATTTTGTGATAGAATTCAGGGGCTGTAAATAGGGTTGAACAGCACTGTAATTCTTTCATTAAAACAGATTCTGGTGAAACTAACACATCGGGCATTGGTTGATTTATTGCAACGAGCCTATTCCGCTGAAATAGCTGCAGCGTTTGCTTATCAGGGACATGCTAATTCTTTAAAAAATGCACAGGATAAAATAGCTGTTAAACAAATTGAAGATGATGAATGGTACCATCGAAAGGAAGTGCTGGGAATCATGAATCAATATGGGGTACCAATCTCTAAATATTATGAATTTCGTTTTCATATTATTGGAAAAATTATTTCCGGAAGCTGCTATGTGATTGGCCGGTTTATGCCGTTTTATTTTGCAGGCAGGTTGGAAAGCGGAAATGTGTGTGAGTATTTTAGAATGAAGCAATATTTTAATTCCATAGGAATACGAGAGCACGACAAAGTTTTGTATGATATGGGAATGAAAGAAAAGGAGCATGAAGTTTATTTTCTTGAAAAAATAAAATCGGATAAACTGCTTCCTGTTTTTGAAAAGATATTCTCCTGGGGTAATAAAGGGAGCTTCAATGATATTGATTTGGATAAGAAATATCCAGTGGAGGAATCGGATGTTTATTGTAAGAAGGAGTAGAAGTGAGCGTCAGTGTAAGAGCGAGTATTGAGGAAAATGATAAAGAGGACAACAAACTGTTCGGAACGATGGGAGCTCGATTTGTTAAACAGTTTGTCAATCCTCTTAGACCTGTAAGGTTAAACCAGGTATTATTTATTCAATGAAAACGAAAGCAACTCTTTTTGCTCTATTAATTTATTTTTTTCAAAATCTAAAAAACCAAATTCATGGTTAAATTGTTGACCATTTTCAAGTATCCAGTTTAAAAACAAAACCAGGTTTTTATTTGATTCATTGATTGTTGATGGGTAGGAAATGTTTACATAGGCTGTTGCAATTTCAGAATAGCTCTTTTTTTCAAGCCTGTCAATTACATCATCCAATGAAGCGTAAAAATTTTCCTCCGCATCTAATTTTCCGTTCCCATTTAAATCAAAAGGAATTACAGCCAGGTTGGATTTTATTTTTCTGGTTGATAAATCATAGATCATCCCTAAATTATTGTACGTTATTCCGTTCGTATCTTTTTCAATTGCCGTGATGAGGTGTTTATCGTCGCCACCAATTTGTTTTCCAAGTAAATCCTGTTGTTCAAAACCGAAGTTTTTAGCGAATGTGGTTGGAGCACATGCCTTTTCCAGTCGCGTATATAATGTAGGTTTATAGGTATTGTGATCTTTCCTTTCTTCTTTTTTAGGTGCCAGTGGATCTACCTTTTCAAAATAAAGTTTTTTGAATTGTTTTTCCTTTATACCATTCGCTGTCCAATTACTTAGAGCCGGGTTTTTTGAATTTGCCACAGGAAGCAAGGTATATTTGCTAATGTTAACTACCTTATATCCCGGGCGGATTTCATCTGCAGCTAATTCATGCGCATTGACAATGAGGTTGGCACTATCCACATTTGGTCCGCCTCTGGCAATAATGCGAAAAGGAACTTCCGGGTATTGTTTTTTGAATTCGGCGATCCACTTTTCGAGCAGCGGATAAGTAAAACGGGAGCCGGTGAGGATGATTTTTCCATTTTCTGCCTTTTGAGCATAATTGGAATAGATGGAAGCGAATAAAAGAAATACCGTAAATATTATTTTTTTGTTCATACGAGTTGATGTTGGTTAAATTAGTTAATCGTGTTGCTATGATTTGGGATGTTGTTGTAACAGTAATGACTTAAAAAATAAATATGACTGGTATTAAATACGCTATGCATGTATTTACTTGTTTCTCTGACGGTGTCGGGCGTAATCATAATTATATATTAGTTCTATAGATATTATGTGTTATTTAAATAAAAAAAATGCTTTTGGTTGAAGGCAGTTTTTATTTTAATTGTCTACAAAAATAGTAGATTATTCAATAGGAAGGTCATTTTTATTTGATTTTTTTTAAAATTTAACGCGATATTTCTTAATCATTTGTTTTTCAGGTATTTGATTAAGTTGTTATTCCTCAATCCCAAATTTACGAACGATGATTTTTTCCAATTTTTTGGCATTTAATCTTCTTCCTACAAAAAAGCGAAGACGATTTAACCGATAGTTAATTTCGTAAGGTGATGTGGCACTTAAAGAAGAGTAGCTATCAGAAGTAAACATGCAGCCATAGAACCATTTGTGGGATGTATAACCCAACCCAAATGTATATTTTAATTTAACCGAGGTATTGTTTCCGGAAACAACACTTAGGTTTTCTTTTTCCAGGCTATTGACATTAAAGCCTAAACCGGGAACAAGGG
Organism: Bacteroidia bacterium; assembly: GCA_035439365.1. Classification (GTDB taxonomy): domain Bacteria; phylum Bacteroidota; class Bacteroidia; order 2-12-FULL-35-15; family 2-12-FULL-35-15; genus 2-12-FULL-35-15. The sequence continues at coordinate 2,282 of DAORKB010000119.1, read as the reverse complement.
TGGTTGTTATGTACCATCGTTTTTTCAATACAAAGGTATATGCGTAACCAAAGCTAAGCCCTGTAGAAAAAGAATTACCGCTCTTTAACAAAGGGAAATTAGGAAACATGTACTGGATCCTGTCATCTATAACAGAAGAATCAGCCGTAAAAGAGAAATCAGACAAATAGGTTCCAATTATGAAAGAGCCTGCACTTTTAATTTGAGACTGCGTAAAAGAGAAAGGCGCACGGTATGAAAATCTTTTGTTATTAAAGACATAGTAAATATTAAAACCACCTGAAATAGCCGATAAATCTGAGCGCTGATAATAATTTGCTTGGTTCTGGTAAGGATCATACGAGTAGGTATTATTTAGATAAAACCCCTTGTATATTTGAAAACTGATATCAAAAAAGAACCTTTTGGAATAAATGTTTAATTGGTAATCGTTGAAATCAGAGGTACCCCTTCGTTTGCTGCCTTGATGAATACTCATAAACCCCGGCATGACATAAAACCCAAATAAGCTGGTGTTCACAAATAATCCCGTTGAATAGGTTGGTGTTGGATAGTACTGCAACGTATTGCCCGAAACCTTTTCCTGCAGGTTAATTCTCAATGATTTTGATACAATAGGAACACCCAGGGTGAATATTTTGCTGTACCTTTTTACATAATTCGTATCATAAAAAGGTTTGGGTTCCTGAATGGCTAATTTTATCAGTTTTCTATGAAAGCGGATAAAGGCATTTCCATGTTTTTCCTGTTTAAGGGAATCGGTTTGGGAAAATGAGCTGAAGGATGCCAAAAATAGCAGAAAGCTTATAAATAGGCGAAAAGAGAAACTAAAATTTAACATATTTTTATGCTGGCTGACAAAAATAACGTTATTCTTTCAAAAAAGTATAGGGCGAATAGGGGTAAGGTGATTTTGAGTGGTCATACCAGTAAATAACCCTTATTTGAGAAAAATGATGACCGGATAGGGGTAAGAAGTTTTAAAGTTGTCATAGAATAAACGAACCTTAAAAAGTATACTAAACCTAAAATTAATAAAACATGAAAACAAAAAGATTTTTGATGAAAAGTGCAGTAGCAGTGGCGTTTTTTGCCTTTGTTATTACAGGTTGTAAAAAAGATAACGCAGTAAATCCTGATAAAACAGAAGAAACAACTGCAAGTTCAGCAAAAACGAGCGCAAATGACCAAACGAATGTTGATCAACAAACAAACGAAAGTGTTGACGATGTAAATAAAGTGTTGAACGATAATCCAAATACACGTGCAGAACTTCCTTGTAATGTAACGATTGACTCGGCAGCATTAATGACTCAAGGTTTAATTAAATTGACGTATCATGGTTTAAGTTGCGATTTACAAAGAAACCGTACAGGAGTTATCAGCATCCAGCTTCCTTTCGATAAAAGCATCAACAAACCAATCAGATGGACCGCTCAAGGTGCAAACGTGGTGATTACTTATGACAACTTCAAAGTTACCCGTGTAGCTGATAACAAATCTGTTACTTTCAACGGAAAACTTACTGCAACAAACGTAACCGGTGGTGGTGCATTGAGCGTAATTTTATTACAAAAAACCGTTACACATGATTTAAGAGGCGGTTTAACAATTACATTTGACGATGGAACAACCCGTCAATGGGCTGTTGCAAGAACAAGATCTTACAAGCCAACATTAGCTACTATTGTTTGTGAAGATTCAGGTGATACAGTTATCAACGGTAAACAAGTATCGTATTGGGGTAAAAACAGAGCGAATGAAGAGTTTTCTGTAGCTATTACGCAATCAATTGCAACTGAAATCTACACATTGAACCTTTGCCGCTTATACAAACCATACCAAGGAGTTGTTGAGCTTAACACAACAGCATCTGCTGCAACTGTAAAATCAGCTACAATTACTTATGGTGTTGATGCCAACGGAACTCAGGTTACCGGAGCAGCTTGTCCATTTGGTTACAAATTAAATTGGACCGATGCAAATGGCGCACAACAATTGATCATCAGATATTAATCTCTAGAAACCTATATGAAAGAGGGCCTTCTCGTAAGAGAAGGCCCCTTTTGTTTGATGCACTATAGACAAAGCTAAATTTTGCAAGCTGTGTGGGTTGTGTCTGTTTTGAGCGGTCCCGATAGCTATCGGGACGAGGACAATCACTAAAATTATTTTTAATCGTAGGGGTATTATAACTTTAAGTTGTCATGATTAATAGTGTTGTTAATTGCTAATTGACCCACCCAAACCCAAAAACATGAAAAAAATCTACATTTTGAGTT
>DAORKB010000118.1:6736-10472 GCA_035439365.1 Bacteroidia bacterium | reverse complement strand
ATCAGAAAATGATACTGCACGCATCAATACATTGATTACGATTTGCAATACGTATTTGAACAAAGTAAATGATAAAGCAAAAGTTGCGGAGTATGTGCCTGAAATACGGTTGCTTTCAAAAAAGCTGAATTACAAACGAGGACTCGCCTATGCAAGCATTTACACGTCACTCGGAAAATTTTTGAAAAACAGATCATCCGATGTTCTTTCTCTTTTCCTGGTCGATCTTCATAACATGGAAGCGATTGGCGATAAAACAGGTATTGGGTTGTGTTATGAACTCATAGCCAAAACCTATTATCATGTGGGTGATTACGAGAAAGCTGTACAATTTGATTTGAAATCCATACAGGCAAAAATGGCAACAAATGATATGCTTGGTGTTGCGGTTAGCTATAATGGGATAGGGAGTTGTTATTTTAATATGGGTGACTATACCCGTGCCTTAGAATATTATCTAAAAGCGTTAAAGATTGATGAAGCAGAACAGGATAAGTTTGGTATTTCCAGAATGCAGTTGAATGTAGCTTGTGTATTATTTGCCCAAAATAAGCTTGACGAGGGCCTGAAGTATATGCAAAAATCATTGGTGCTAAAAAAAGAAATTAATGATGTGGAAGGAATTGCAACGGTTTATGCAAATATGGGAAATCTATATCTGGTGAAAAATGATTACGACAAGGCAATAGCTGTTTGCTTAAAATCCATTGAAACTGCTGAGACAATCAATCATAAAGATTTGATTTATTCTGCCAGTATTAATTTAGGAAATGTATACATTCAAAAGAATAAGATAACGGAAGCACTCCGTTATTACAGGAAAGCATTTAATGGTGCACTTGAAACGGATGATAAGGTCAATCTCATAACAGCTGCAGCAGGTATCGGACATTGTTATGAATTAAAAAATGAACCCGGATTAGCGATTGAATATTATAAAAAATCATTGAATGCTGCCAGAAAAATAGCTTATCGAACAGGAGAAAGAGACGCTTGTTCGCATTTGGCATCTATTTACACACAGCTTAATATGTATAAAGAAGCATTAGAATATAACAAACAACTAAGTGGGATAAAAGATACACTGTTAAGTGAAGAAAGTTTAAAACAAACAACGGAACTCAATACACGCTACGAGACAGAAAAAAAAGAAAGCGAAATAAAACTACTAACAAAAGATCAGCAACTGAAAGATAAATCGTTAAAAGAACAACGATTGGTTCGTATTGGTTTAATTATCGGGCTTGGATTGTTTTTAGCTTTATCCTTTTTATTGTTTACCCGTTATCGCTTCAAACAAAAAGCTAATTTGATATTGGAGAAGCAAAAAGAAGAAATTCACCAGAAAAATATACTCATCACCGATAGCATTGATTATGCAAAGACTATCCAGGAAGCAATTTTACCGGATGAAGATCACCTAACTACACATTTACCAAAACATTTCATACTCTATAAACCCAAAGCCATTGTAAGCGGTGATTTTTACTGGATCGGAAAAAAGGGAAACCAGATCATCTGTGCTGTTGCTGATTGTACAGGTCACGGTGTTCCCGGAGCATTCATGTCTTTGCTGGGGCACAACATTTTGGAGAATGTGATTCAGCGGGATACATCCATTCACCCGGGAGCAATTTTAACCTCCTTGAATGAAGAAATTGTACTTCGTTTTTCAAAAGGCAAAGAGCTGGAAAATGTAAAGCACGGTATGGATATCGCGATCATCAGCATCGATGAAACATACCGTCAGTTGAATTATGCAGGTGCCCGTAATTCGCTCTATATTGTGAGAGATAAAAAGCTTTTGGAAATAAAAGCAGATAAAATGTCAACCGGTATTGTTGCGAATGATCGTAGCATCGTGAAATACGAGAATCATACATATACCTTGCAAAAGGATGATATGCTCTATTTATTTTCTGATGGCTTTCCGGATCAAAAAGGAGGGCCTGATAAAAAGAAATTTTATTACCAGCCTTTCAAAGATTTATTAACCGAAATTAGTGCATTACCTGTTGATGAACAACGATTACGATTGGATGAAACCATTTCCAAGTGGATAGGTACAGGAGAACAAATTGATGATATATTGGTGATGGGGATAAAGATTACCACTGAAAACACATAGCTACATGAAAAGATACGACTGCCTTTTTCTGCTCTTCCTTCTGTTGTGTAGTAAACATCTGTTTGCAGAAAATCCAACTGTTGAAAGCCTTAAACAAGAGCTGGAACAGTACACAGAGGAGGATACCGTCAAAGCCAATTTGTACATTGCTTTATGCAAAATTTATTCAGATGATATACTGTACAAGAATAAAGTAGAGGAGTATGCTCCCTCATTGATGGCATTGGCAAAAAAAATCGGGTACGAAAAAGGTATTGCATACGGACATTTATATACCGGCGGTGTATATATGGAAAAAGGTGAGCTATCTAAGGCGTTAGCCGATTTTTATGCAGCCTTGCGTTTGTTTAAACAACAACAGAATAAATATGCTATTTCTACTTGCTTACATCGTATAGGGTTAACAAAAACATTTCAGGAGAAATATGAAGAGTCAATTCAATACATGTTAATGGCAGGAAAAATGAGAGAAGAATTGGGTTTGCTCAAAGAAGCTTCGAACAGCTATAATAATGCTGGAAACGCCTTTGCAAACCTTGGAAAATTTGTAGAAGCACAAAACTTCTTTTTTAAATCGCTTAAATTTCGTGAAGCGGTTCATGATACGATGGGAGTATCTATTTCATGTCTGAACATCGGTAACACATTTTTCGAGCAGCATAAACTGGATGAATCCATAAAATACCTCGCCAAAGCTTTAAAGCCTATAGAGAACGGACCTGATACCAGATTGAAAGCTGTTATTTATAGCAATATGGCAAACACCTATTCTACACGAAAAGAATATCAGCAAGCGTTTACGTATTGTTTGAAATCAATCAAAATTTCTGAAGCAAAAGGCACTGGATTACTATACAAAAGCACTTAATAGTTCAAAAGAAATAGATTATAAGACGGGAGTATTGGACGCATATTATAATCTGAGTTCTGTCAATGAAAACCTAAAAAAATTTGAGAAGTCACTGGCTTATTACAAATTATATAGCAACCTAAAAGATAAACTGTTGAATGAAGAGAGCTTAAAACAAACGGCAGAATTAAATACGCGTTATGAAACCGATAAAAAGGAAAAAGAGATTTTATTACTTACCAAAGATCAGCAGCTGAAAGATAAAACATTGAAGCAACAACGTTTGGTACGTATCGGATTAATCACCGGTTTGGTACTTTTGTTTAGTTTGTCATTTGTGCTGTTTAATCGCTACCGTTATAAGCAACGATTAAACCTGCAACTTGAAAAACAAAAGAACGAGATTCATCACAAAAACGTATTGATAACAGATAGTATAGAATACGCAAAAACGATACAAGAAGCAATTTTGCCGGATGAAAAAGAATTGCGTTCATTTTTTTCAAAACATTTTATTCTATATAAACCCAAGGCTACTGTTAGTGGTGATTTTTATTGGGTGGGTAGAAGAGAAGGGACGATTATTTGTGCTGTTGCCGACTGCACAGGACATGGGGTACCGGGAGCATTCATGTCATTGCTAGGCCATAATATTCTTGAAAATGTAATTCAGCATGAATCATCGGTTAATCCGGCAGCAATTTTAACGGCATTAAATAAAGAAATTGTTATGCGTTTTTCCAAAGGAGGCAGGCAAG
>DAORKB010000118.1:0-6636 GCA_035439365.1 Bacteroidia bacterium | reverse complement strand
TTAACGGCATTAAATAAAGAAATTGTTATGCGTTTTTCCAAAGGAGGCAGGCAAGTGCATTGCCTGTTGAAGAGCAACAATTACAATTGGACGCAGCGATTACGAAATGGATAAACGGAGCCGAACAAATTGATGATATTCTGGTAATGGGGATACAGATATAAACTGCTTTTTCAACGATCAGTATGCCTCTTCTGCGGGCCTTAACACAGCATATATTTATGGCTACGAATAGCAGAATCTGCTATTGCAAAATCAATTACCTATGAAAAAACCAGCACCTATGTTGGTTTTCGCTGTGTTTGTGTGTTAGTTAAATAAAATTGAAATCTCAAAATGAATACTTATCTTTGAGGCGATTTTAAAAGTTATAATAACAACATTTATTTAGTACTTCTTTTTTTATGAAATTATTAGAAAATAAAGTTGCTTTGATTACTGGCGCTTCCCGTGGTATAGGAAAAGGGATCGCATTGAAATTTGCACAACAAGGTGCAAACATTGCATTTACCTATTTGTCATCTGTTGAAAAGGGGCAAGCGTTGGAAAAAGAATTAGAGGCCTTTGGGGTAAAAGCAAAAGGGTACCGTTCTGATGCCGGTAATTTTAAAGCAGCCGAGGAACTAGTGAATGCTGTTGTTGCAGATTTTGGAACAGTTGATATCCTTGTAAATAATGCAGGTATCACACGTGATACATTGTTGATGCGAATGAGTGAAGAACAATGGGATGAGGTGATAAATGCCAACTTAAAATCGGTTTTCAACCTGACAAAGGCGATACAAAAGCCCATGTTAAAACAACGCAGTGGTTCCATTATAAACATGAGCTCCGTTGTGGGAGTTAAAGGAAATGCTGGACAGGCGAATTATGCAGCGTCTAAAGCAGGTATTATTGGTTTTACCAAATCGGTTGCATTGGAGCTTGGTTCAAGAAACATTCGCAGCAATGCAATTGCACCTGGTTTTATTGAAACAGAGATGACAGAAGTACTCGACCCTAAAGTGGTGGAAGGCTGGAGAGCGGGAATTCCATTAAAACGCGGTGGAAGCACGGAGGACATAGCAAATGCAACTGTGTTCCTGGCTTCTGACATGAGTGCATACATTACCGGGCAAGTGTTGAATGTATGCGGTGGAATGTTAACCTAAGCGATAATTAACAGATAATAATATTTATTAAACAAAAGAGCCGCAAACACCATTGCGGTTCTCTTGTTTCAACCATACAAAGTCAACTTGAACATAGTTTTAGAATATCCCTGGTGGTTCCTTATTTTCTGCATTCTTGCGGGGGCAGTATATGCTTTTGTACTCTATTTCAAAAATAAGAAACAAGACGAAGTACGTAAGCCCGTGATTTGGCTCATGAGCGTTTTGCGGTTTCTGAGTGTTACGATACTCTCTTTTTTCTTGTTAGCTCCGTTGATTAAGACGGTGAAACGTACCGTTGAAAAACCCATAGTGGTGATTGCACAAGATAATTCGGAGTCGCTCGTTGCAGGTAAAGATTCGGTTTTTTATAAAAAAGAGTACAAAGAAAAATTAGCAAAACTCATCAACCAGTTGAGTGATAAGTATGAAGTGAGATCTTATTCGTTTGCCGACAAAATAAAAGAATCGGCAGATATGGATTCAATTAATTTTAAAGAAAAACAAACAAATATCTCTCAGTTGTTTGATGAATTGGATACAAGATATAGTAATCGTAACCTGGGTGCAATTATAGTAGCAACAGATGGTTTGTACAATATCGGTTCAAACCCGGTGTATACTTCTTCAAAAATAAAGGCTCCTGTGTATGCCATAGCGCTGGGTGATACAACGGTGAAGAAAGATATCATTTTGTTAAAGACGGAGTATAATCGCATTGTATACCTTGGTAATGATTTTCCCGTTGAAGTAGTGGTAAATGCGAAACAACTAAAAGGCAAATCAACTACGCTTACAGTAAGTAAAGACAATACGGTGCTATTTACACAAGTCATTAATTTTAATTCGGATGCGTTCATTCAAACGGTTCCATTGAAATTACAGGCAAAAGAAGCCGGTTTACAACATTACAAAGTAAAATTGTCTTCCTTACCAGAAGAAATGACAACAGCAAATAATACGAATGATGTATTTATTGATGTGCTGGATGGTCGCCAGAAAATAGTGATCCTTGCAGATGGTCCTCATCCGGATATAGCAGCGATTAAAGCAAGTATTGGAAAAAATCAGAATTATGAAGTGGAAAGCTTCCGTGTGGATGACTTTGATCAATCGTTGAAAAAATACGAACTTGTTATCCTTTATCAATTGCCAAGCAATAGAACTCAAATTCAAAAAATAAGAAGCGATCTCACTGCGGCAGGTATACCGGTTTGGATATTTACGGGGGCAACACAAATAATTAAAGATGATTTTTCGGTGACAGATATACCTCGTTCCAATGAATGTGAACCTGTTCTGGAAAAGAATTTTCCCTTGTTTACCTTGTCAGATGAATTGCGCAATGGAATAAATGAGTTTCCTGTTGTGACTTGCCCTTTTGGAAATATCAGCGTTTCTGCAAATAATCCATTGCTGTATCAACGAATTGGGAACGTAGAAACGAAGAATCCCTTATTGGTATTCAATACGAATAACGAAAATAAAATGGCCTATTTTATTGGAGAAGGTATCTGGCGCTGGCGAATGCAGGATTTTGCAATACATGGCAATCACAACTTAACAGATGAATTGATTTTAAAAACAGTTCAGTATTTATCCGTCAAGACAGATAAAAGTTTTTTTCGTGTAAAAGGCAAAAATAATTATCCGGAAAATGAACCGGTTGAATTAGAAGCAGAAGTTTACAATGAAAGTTATGAATTGATTAATACACCGGATGTAAATATTGTGATTACAGATGGAAACAATAAAAAATTTCCGTATGCATTCAGTAAAACAATAAATGCTTATCGCTTGAATGCAGGGGCACTACCGGTAGGAGAATATACGTATGAAGCAAAAGTAAAAGTAGGAGAGAAGTTACTTTCGCAAAAAGGACAGTTTAGTGTAAGTGCTTTGCAGATTGAATTGACCAATACTGTTGCCGATCATCAATTGTTGTATAACCTTGCTAAAAATCATGGAGGAGAATTAATATATCCGCAAAATTTAGATCAGCTGGCGGAGAAATTACAAACGCGTGAGGATGTAAAATCTGTTTCTTATTCCGAAAAAAAACTGGATGATTTATTGAATTTGAAGTGGATATTTGCCCTGATCCTGGCACTTTTAAGCATCGAGTGGTTTGTACGTAAGCGAAACGGGGTTTATTGATAATTTATTCCCATTACTAAGATATCATCCGTTTGATCTTTTTTAGCTCCCATCCATCCCACATGCGCCTCATTTAGTTTTTCTTTCTGAAGATCGAGTGGCAGCTGATGAATGGATAATAGCAAATCTCTGAACGGAGCATAGTAAAATTTCTTTCGATGATTACCACCAATCTGATCCACAAATCCATCTGTGAATAAGTAAAGAGAATCACCTTTTTGCAAATCAAATGTGTGATTTGTAAATTGATTACCGGTTCGTGAAACAGACCCAATACCTTTTCTGTCCGCTTTAAATTCAATCAATTGTTCGTTTCTGATAATGTATAAGGGATGGTGGGCACCTGCATATTGCAACTGATTGGATGAAGTATTAATGGAGATCACAGAAATATCCATACCATGTAAAATATCCTGTTGCTCTTCACCTTGTGAAAGTGTATTTAACAATTCCTGATTGAGGAACTCCAAAATACAACTAGGTTTTAAATGTTTCACTTTTTTGACAGCAGTCTCCAACAGACTGTATCCAAGCATAGACATAAATCCTCCAGGTACTCCGTGCCCGGTGCAATCTACAACTGCACAAATCAGATTATCACCTTGTCGGATCATCCAATAAAAATCACCACTTACAACCGATTTAGGTTTGTAAAGCATAAAGGATTGAGGGAAAAAGGTTTTTACTTCAGTTGCTGATAGTAAAACGGCATCCTGAATGTTCTTCGCATAGTCGATGCTATCGTTTATCAATGTGTTTTGTTTCTCAATTTCTGTTTTTTGTTTTTCTAGTATAACATTTGCTCGTTTCTTGAACAAGTATCTTCTATACATGGTGAAAATGGAAATGGAGATCAGGATCAATCCACCAATCAAACCCCAGCGAACAAATTGCTGCTGTTTGATGACTTTCTCTTTCAGTTCCTGATCTTTGGTAAGAAGTTGAATTTCTTTTTCTTTTTGTTCGGTTTTGTAACGCGTATTTAATTCGGAAATTTGTTTAAAATTATCCTTGTTCAGAATAGAATCCTTTTCGCTATGATATAACTTTGTATAAGCAAGTGCTGTATCAAATTGTTTTTGTTTTGTATATAATTCGGCGAAATTAAAATACGCATCCCGGATACCTTCTCTAAAGGAAAGTTCTCTTGAAAGTCGCAAATGTTCTTTATTGCATCCAGTAGTGCTTTGGAAGGAATGCACCCCACATTGGTGCAAGTGCCGCCGAGCATATTGTATTTTTCAATAATAGCAACTTTATAGCCCAATTGTGCAGATCGAATGGCAGCAATATAACCGCCAGGACCGGATCCAATAACAATAATATCAAATGATGTTTCCATAAAAATGATTTTATAAATTTTCAATTACAATGGCTGAAGCGCCTCCACCACCATTACAAATAGCAGCAACGCCATATTTTCCACCTTCTTGTTTTAAAACAGAGAGCAGGGTAGTGATGATCCGTGCACCAGAAGCGCCAATAGGATGACCCATTGCAACGGCACCTCCATACACATTTACTTTTGCTAAATCCAAATTTAGAAGTTGTTGTATCGATAAAATAACAGACGCATAGGCTTCATTTATTTCAAAATAATCAATATCGTTTAAGGTTAACTTCGCTGCTTTCAATGCCAGAGGTATAGCCTGGGCCGGTGCAGTAGTGAACCACTCCGGAGCTTGAGCTGCATCTGCATATGAGATTATTTTGGCCAAAGGTTTCAATTTGTATTTTTTTACAGCTTCTGCGGAAGCAAGGATGAGTGCTGCTGCGCCATCATTTAAGTTACTAGAATTCGCTGCTGTTAAATTTCCATCTTTTTCAAATGTTGGCTTTAATTTGCTTACTTTATCCAGGATGATTTTATCAACGTCCTCATCTTTGTCAACAATGGTGTTTCCTCCTTTTGATTCAATAGTAACTGGAGCAATTTCTGCTTTGAATTTTCCATTAACAGTGGCTTGTGCTGCTCGCCTGTATGATTCAATGGCATAGACATCCAGGGCCTCGCGTGATAATTTATATTTTTTTACACCCAGTTCAGCAGCACTTCCCATGTGAAAATTATGATAAACATCCCAAAGTCCGTCTTTGATCATTCCATCGGTTAATGTTGCATCTCCCAATTTGGTTGTTTTGCGAAGCATGGTGTAATGAGGTACATTGCTCATGCTTTCCATGCCTCCGGTAACAATCAGGTTTTCGAGTCCTAATTGTATTTGCTGCGCACCAATAACAGTTGCTTTCATTCCCGAGGCACATACTTTATTTATGGTAGTAGCGTCGGTGGAATGTGAGATGTTTGAAAATATAGCAGCCTGTCGTGCTGGTGATTGCCCAACATTAGCACTCAATACGTTTCCAAAATAAACGCTATCAATTAGAGATGGGGCAATTCCCGTTTCTTTAAATGTGCTTGAAATAGCTGTAGCGCCTAACTGTGGTGCAGACAGACTAGATAGTGCGCCAAGCAATCCACCTATCGGTGTTCGTTTGGCTGATACGATAAATACTTCTTTCATGTGTTGTTATTTTAAGTTGGTTTTAGACGAGATGATTTGTTTCTTGGTTACTGGGTCACATTTGTATTCCTTTGCTCTCGCTCTCCACACTCGCTCTTATTTTTTATACCGATCGGTATATTTTATTTTAAAAAAAATCATGCTTTGAGCTCAGTGTGAATAAGGTTTACAATCTTATCCAGTCCTTTAAATAGTAATTGTTGGTTATTCATTATTTTCCCCAGCATAATGGCACCTTCCAATGTAATTATCATTTCATAAGCAAATGCCTCGGCGTCAATTTTTTTCTTGAACGTTCCATCTTGTTGTCCCAATTCAATGATGCGTGTAAATCCATTTACCCAATCTTTTATGCTACGCTGGACATGCTTTTTCAGATAAGGTGCGTTGTCGTCAGCCTCAATAGCAGCGTTTTGTATGATGCATCCACCTCGTTCAAATATTGTTTTCCAATTGGTCCGATAATATTCGGTGAATGCAATTAATTTTTCACTGGCCGTTTTTTTATCACGCATGGCAGCTGTCAATTTTCCAATCAATTCATCCAGGTTGTGATGATAGGCTGCAATAGCTACTTCATCCTTGTTTTCAAAATTTCCGTAGATGGCCCCTTTGGTTAAACCGGTAGCATCCATAATGTCAGAAAGACTGGTTCCGCTATATCCTTTTATATTAAATATAGGAGCGGATTTTTCAACAATATATTTTTTTGTGTTTTCTGCTTTCGACATGATTCGAATCAATTTCTAATACAAAGATACTAAAAATATACCAATCGGTATAATTTTATTAAATTATTTTTT
>DAORKB010000117.1:0-10894 GCA_035439365.1 Bacteroidia bacterium | reverse complement strand
TAATCATTATGCCTACGATTCAGGCGAGTGCAACAACTGTATTGAGAAATTAAATTCGAAGAAAATGCAAAGCGGGGTAAGTGTGAAAAAAAATCTATTTCTTTTTATCGCTTTTGCATGTATAACAAATTGCTTTGCGCAAGGGTATTATTTTCGCTTTCCTCCTGTTCATCATCGATTTAACGCAGGTGCTACCTTTTCTTTTTTTAGTAAAGATCCTCATGTCATTAACAATATCCGCCCACTTATCGGATACACTGCCAGCTATAGTGCGGAAATAGAAGTACTCGATTATGCTAGTTTAATGATTGGAGTTTCATACATCAGCCAGGGTACGCAGTTCCATGGCTATTACGCAGCACCGGGGCATACCTATAAATTTGATGGTACATTTGCTTATACCCACCGCTTACGTTACCAGGTGGCACAATTACCCATAGGCATAAAATTCAACTTTAATGCAGAAGCTGATAATTCATTTACACCATATGGCTTATTGGGCATGGGATTCAGTTATATTTTAAGCGCCAGGACAACCATTTCCGACTCTACAGGTGCCAGGTTATATAAAGGAAATGCGGATCTAACCAACGAAAATTCAGTTTTTATAAAAGGACTCAACAGCTTTGCACAAGCAGGTTTGGGAATTCAAAAAAACAACAGAGATAACGGAAGAGCCATTTTCCTTGAGTTTGTATATAAATACGATGTTTCCAGGCTGCATTATGCCGGATATCAGAATTCTAACCGGATTAATTTCAGAAATTCGAATGTGTCGGTGATTGTGGGATTGAAGTTTTAAAGGACGGGGATGAAAAGATTAAAACGCATTGATACGTTGTTTCTATTGATGGGCTTGCTCATTTTAATCCATGGCTTTATTTTTCGCGAGCATGTATGGGATGTCCCAATCCACGATACTTATTTTGTCATCGTTCATTCCCATGTTGCAATTGCACTGTTTTTAATTCATGTGCTATATACCATCGTCTACTTTCTGATTAACAAGTACCAAAATATGTATTAGGGTTATTGCACTTCATATTCCATTCATTACCCTTCGTCCATTACCTGCTTAGCTCATTGTTTTATATAGCTTTGGGAGGATATAATCAAAGACGGTATTATTCAAATCCCGATAATGATACTTTTTTTGATACATTATTTTCAGACCCGATCTACCCTATCCTACTTCTTTTCATGCTTGGGCAATTTCTCTTTTTAATCAATATCGTTTTTTCGATTGTTGGAGCAATTAAAGTTCGTTTTAACCAACAATAGCAACTATTTTATGAGGGACGGCGTAGCGCCCGCTACGTCGCATCTAACCGGCCTCTGGCCGATATAATTCAAAAAAAGAACCCGCCTTCACTAAAGTTATGGCGGGCGCAGAAATCAAAAACCCCTTACATCTCTGTAAGGGGATTAAAATTAGATAAATCTCTCTCTAAACTAATCTAATTATTAATGCAAGTAAACTTGCTTTTCGTGGTAAAAAGGGAATTATGTTGTTTATTGATTATTCTAAGTAAAACTCGATTCTAACTAAAAGACAACAATTTTATCCTTAGGGTTGCATCTGTTTACTTATTTTTTCAAAAGCCTCCCTGGTTTCTTGTTTTAAACGTTCAATAATCACCCCACAAGGGCTGATTTCCTTAATCAGTTCCACGCTCTGTCCGGCACACCATAAAGTCTTGTAATTACCAGGCTGTACGCTCTGTTCCAGCTTTTTCATACCACTAATTTGCACCCACATTTTGAAGTATTTCCTGGTAGTTTTATTATTCGATAAAAGGCGCTCAAAAAAGTTTTGTTTATAACCAATTTTTTTGGCAAAAGGGGTATTTATAATGTTGCAAGGTGTTCCCGACAATTTTTCAGTCAGTACGATATCTGTCATATTCGACTCAACAATCGCGTTCTTATACTCTTGATTTACAGAAGATTCCGTACTTGCAATGAATCTGGTACCAATGGATACTCCCGCGGCTCCTAGTGAAAGCATGGAAAGTATACCTTCTCCATCTGCAATTCCACCCGCGGCAATAACCAAACTCTGAGGAAAATGCTGATGTAATGTTGGAATCAATATTTGTAATGGATTGGGCCCGGCGTGTCCACCAGCCCCTTGCCCTACAGCAATAAAGCCATCACACCCCAGGTCAAAACATTTTTTAGCATGCTCCAGATTGGTTACATCACAAAAAACCTTTGCACCATAAGCATGTGCCTGTTCAATCACTTGTTTCGGATTGCCAAGAGAGGTGATATAAAAAGGAACTTTTTTCTTTACACAAATACTCAAATGCTTTTCATAAAGCGGATTAGTCTTTTGTACAATAAGGTTTACACCATAGGTCCCATTAACCGTTAAGCCTTTTTTCTCTTCATTCAATTTATCAAGTAATTGTTCCAACTCCCCATCATTTCTATAGTTTAAAGTCGGAAAGGCTGCAGCTATCCCATTCTTCATTCCCGCAACCAGCATGGCCTCGTTACTGACCAAAAACATGGGTGCCATAATAACGGGGAAATCAATCGTCAACAAATCGGTTAGTTTCGTTTTCATTCTATTGGAACATTATTGCAAAAAGATCGTTAAATAAATTACATTTGAAGAAACGAAATTAGACATTAAAGCCTACGCTCTTCAAATTATTTTTTACGTTGTTCTTATAATAAAGATTATTCATTTTTGAACTTTGATATACTCCTATGGCTATAACCCGTGTATTTGACATTTTACCACAATTACAAGAAAAGTTTAATAAGTCTAATATACTTGCAGCTAAAGAAAAAGGGCAATGGCGAACCTACTCTACACAGGAGTTTGCCGATTCCGTTAACTTTTTAAGTTATGGATTGTATAATTTAGGAATTAAACAAGGCGATAAAATAGCGATCATCGCAAACAATCGTCCTGAATGGAATTTTACCGACTATGCGATCCAGCAGGTTGGTGCCATTAGCGTACCCATTTATCCTACGATCAGCGAAACAGATCTTGGTTTTATTTTAAATGACGCAGCTGTAAAATATCTGTTTATCTCCAGCAAAGAATTATATCTAAAGCTTAAACCTACCATTGATAAAGCTGCTAGTATCAAAGATGTATATGCATTTAATGAATTCACAGAATGCAAGTATTGGAAACTGCTATTGGAAGATGGGAAAACGAACCCCAAAAAGCAGGAAATTGAAAACATAAAAAGTACCATACAAACAAACGATCTATTAACGATTCTGTACACTTCCGGAACCACAGGGGCTCCCAAAGGTGTTATGCTCTCTCATAATAATTTAATCAGCAATTCATTAGCATCACAAACATTGGCACCTTTTACAAGTGATTGGAAAGCACTTAGCTTTTTACCTTTAAATCACGTGTATGAACGCATGCTTACTACATTATATCTATACCTGGGTGTGTCTATTTACTATGCTGAAAGCATGGATACCATTGTGGATAACCTGAAAGAAGTAAAACCTGAAATTTTTTCGACAGTACCACGACTTCTGGAAAAAGTATATGACCGGATTGTTGCCAAAGGAAATGAACAAACTGGACTCAAGAAAAAAATATTTTTCTGGGCACTTGACTTGGGTCTACGATACGAGCTAAATGGTGCAAATGGTTGGTTTTACGAGCAACAATTAAAGCTTGCACGTAAGCTCGTTTTTTCAAAATGGAAAGAAGCGCTGGGTGGAAACGTAGTAGCTATTGTGTCTGGAGGAGCTGCCTTGCAACCCCGCCTATCAAGAGTATTTTTTGGAGCTGGGATAAATGTGCTGGAAGGCTACGGATTAACAGAAACATCTCCTGTAATTGCAGTAAACAATTTTCTACCAAATAGTATTTGCTTTGGAACTGTAGGACCGGTGATCGATAAGGTACAGGTTAAATTTGCAGAAGACGGCGAAATCCTGGTAAAAGGTCCGAATATTATGCTGGGGTATTATAACCGCCCAGATGCAACTGCAGAAGCCATTGATCCCGATGGTTGGTTTCATACCGGTGATATTGGAACGTTTGTAGACAATCGTTTCCTGAAAATTACCGACCGTAAAAAAGAAATTTTCAAAACCTCAGGTGGAAAATACATTACACCGGTAAAAATTGAAAACAAATTAAAAGAGTCGCCATTTATTGAACAGATAATGGTTATCGGAGAAAATCAAAAATTTGCTTCTGCTTTAATTGTTCCTTCTTTTGCCTATTTGAAAGATTATTGCAAGTTGAAGAACATTGAGTATACGAGCAATGAGGAGATCATTAAAAATCCTGCAATAAAAAAACGCATATTGGAAGAAGTGGATCAATTGAACAAAAGCCTTGCGCAGTATGAAACCATAAAAGCACCAGAACTCCTGCCAAGAGAGTGGTCCATTGAAAAGAATGAATTAACACCCAAATTATCCTTAAAACGTAAGGTTATTCTCGCCGAAAATAAAGAGCTGATTGATAAAATTTATAGAGAGAAAAACGGCAATTAGTTCTCGGCTTCGCTCGAACTGACAGAACACTTGTATGTCAGTTCGATCGAGGTCAACAACACTATGTAAAATTATGCTCTTTTCTTATGTTAAAAAATTATACTTTATAACGAAAAAATAATTACTATGCGTGCATAGTAATTATTTTTTTTGTAACTTTGGTAGAGCATGGAAAAGAAATACACCGAAACGGTTGATTCAAAATTAAAAGCAGCGTGGCAACTGATCAGTCGTATGTATAATGCAGAAGCCGTGAAATATGGTGGAACGATAGCAATTGGTCATTTTCTGTTAAATATAGATAGCCATGAAGGTTCTTATGCTTCAGACATTGCACCTTTACTTGGAATGGAGAACACTTCTTTATCCCGTATCATCAGCACCCTGGAAAAAGAGAAGTTAATCATTCGAAAAAGCGATAAAGAAGACAAACGAAAAGTAAAAATTCTTTTAACAGAAAAAGGGAAAAAAAATAAAGAGTTGGCGAAACAAAGTGTGCGAAATTTTAATGCAATGGTAGAAGAAAAAGTGGGTAAGAAAGATTTAGCGCTTTTTTGTAAAACCATTACAGAAATTACAGAACTTGCAGAACAACAATACAGAATATTTAAACAAGGCTAAAAATTTATTTACCTTTTATCATATGAACAGAACAATTAAAAAAGTAGCAGTATTAGGTTCGGGGGTTATGGGAAGCCGTATCGCCTGTCATTTTGCAAACATTGGAGTAGAAGTTTTACTACTCGATATTGTTCCAAAAGATGCTGGTACGGATAAAAAATCTCGAAACAAACTTGTAAATGGAGAGTTGGAAACAGCATTAAAATCAAACCCCTCTCCTATTTATAAAAAGAGTTTTGCAAAACGAATCACTACCGGAAACCTGGAAGATGATTTACAACATATTGCTACTTGTGATTGGATCATTGAAGTCGTTATTGAACGATTAGATATAAAAAAGCAAGTTTTTGAAAACGTTGAGAAGTACCGTAAACCGGGTACATTAATAACATCCAACACATCCGGTATACCCATTCATTTAATGACAGCCGGAAGAAGTGAAGATTTTCAAAAGCATTTTTGTGGTACTCACTTTTTTAACCCACCTCGTTATTTACGTTTACTCGAAATAATTCCTACTCCTCAAACAAGTTCTGAAGTTGTTGAATTCTTAATGAATTATGGAGAATTGTATTTAGGAAAAACAACGGTATTGTGTAAAGATACACCAGCGTTTATTGCAAACCGAATTGGTGTTTTTGGAATCATGAGCTTGTTCCATACAGTTGAGAAATTAAATCTCACCATTGATGAAGTGGATAAATTAACAGGGCCTGTTTTAGGTCGTCCTAAATCAGCAACATTCAGAACATGTGATGTGGTTGGATTGGATACCTTGGTGCATGTTGCCAATGGAGTTGCTCAAAATTGTCCGAAAGATGAAGCCATTGATACATTCAAAATTCCAGGTTATGTTTCAAAAATGGTGGAGAACAAATGGTTGGGAAGTAAAACAGAACAAGGCTTTTTCAAAAAAGTAAAAGGAGCCAATGGAAAATCGGAAATTCATTCGCTTGATTTAAAAACATTGGAATACAAACCTTCTCAAAAAGTAAAATTTGCAACACTGGAAACCACCAAGGCCATCGACAACATACGGGATCGTATGAAAGTATTATTGGCAGGAACGGATAAAGCAGGTGAATTTTACCGTGCTACTTTTTACAATTTATTTGCTTATGTAAGCAATCGCATTCCTGAAATTACGGATGAGCTTTATAAAATTGATGCAGCGATGAACACCGGGTTTGCATGGGAACTGGGGCCATTTGAAGCATGGGATGCCTTGGGCGTTGCAGCAACTGTAAAGGCAATGGAGGCGGCTAATATTAAACCCGCACAATGGATTTATACGATGCTTGAAAGTGGTGCGACCTCCTTTTATAAAATTGAAAATGGAAGTAAAAAATTCTATGACATTCCATCCAAATCATACAAAACAATTCCAGGCACAGAATCTTTCATTCTATTAGACAACATCCGTCCGACCAAAACAGTTTGGAAAAACAGTGGTGCTGTTGTAACGGATATTGGTGATGGTATTTTGAATTTGGAATGGAACACCAAAATGAATTCCATTGGCGGAGAAGTCATTGAAGGTATTAATAAAGCCATTGAAATGGCTGAGAAAGATTTCCGCGGATTAGTGATCTCCAATGAAGGAGCCAATTTTAGTGCTGGTGCCAACGTAGGGATGATTTTTATGATGGCAGTTGAACAAGAGTATGATGAATTGAATTTTGCCATCAAAACATTTCAAAACACGATGATGCGTGTTCGCTATTCCAGTGTACCGGTTGTAGTGGCACCACACAACATGGCACTCGGTGGTGCTTGTGAAATGAGTCTTCACTCCGACCGCGTTGTTGCTCATGCAGAAACGTATATGGGACTGGTTGAATTTGGTGTGGGTCTGATCCCTGGCGGTGGCGGTACCAAAGAGTTTGCAGTACGTTTATCAGATGAGCTACAGGAAGGTGATATTGAATTAAATAATTTCCGTGATCGCTTCTTAACAATTGGACAAGCAAAAGTTTCTACTTCTGCACATGAGGCATTCGACTTAGGCTATTTACGCAAAGGAAAAGATGTAGTGGTAATTTCACGCAACCGTGTATTAACGGAAGCAAAAGCCAATTGCATTGAACTTGCCAACGAAGGATATACAAAACCAGCACCACGCAAAGACATTCGGGTACTTGGAAAACAAGCGCTAGGCTTGGCTTACCTGGGTGCTAACTCCATGCAGGTAGGAAATTACATCAGCGAACACGACACAAAAATTTCACAAAAATTAGCATGGGTGCTTTGCGGTGGTGACTTATCAGCACCAACATTGGTGAGTGAACAATACTTATTAGACTTGGAACGCGAAGCGTTTTTAAGTCTGTGCGGTGAACGCAAAACTCTTGAACGCTTACAGTCGATCATTACGGGTGGCAAAGTTCTTCGCAATTAATTAACATTTTAAAATCTTAAATACTATGAATGCATATATTGTAAGTGGATTTCGAAGTGCAGTTGGTAAAGCTAACAAAGGTGGTTTTCGTTTTACAAGACCAGATGACTTAGCCTCTGATGTTATTAAACACTTAATGGCCTCTGTTCCTTCAGTTAATCCGGAGGAAGTAGATGATCTTATTGTTGGTAATGCGATGCCAGAAGCAGAACAAGGCTTGAACATGGCTCGTTTGATTTCCTTGATGGCTTTCAATACGGATAAAGTAGCAGGTGTTACAATCAACAGATATTGTGCATCCGGTTTGGAAACCATCGCAACCGCATCGGCAAAAATTCATGCCGGTATGGCTGATTGTATTATTGCAGGTGGTGCGGAAAGCATGAGCCTTATCCCCATGGGAGGCTGGCGCATTGTGCCGCATCCGGGAGTTGCATTAACCCATCCTGATCATTACTGGGGAATGGGATTAACAGCAGAAGCTGTTGCGAAAGAGTACAACGTATCGCGTACCGACCAGGATGCATTTTCATTCGAATCACATCAGAAAGCAATCAACGCCATTAAATCAAACAAATTCAAAGATGAAATTGTTCCCATTAAAATAACGGAAACTTATGTTGACGAGAACGAAAAAAAACGTACGCGTGAGTTCATTGTTGATACCGATGAAGGTCCACGCGCTGATACAACCATGGATGCATTGGCAAAATTAAAACCAGTGTTTGATGCAAAAGGCAGTGTGACAGCCGGCAACTCTTCACAAACAAGTGATGGAGCAGCATTCGTTATGGTGGTGAGTGAGCAGTTTTTAAAGAAACACAATTTAAAACCGATTGCACGCATGGTTAGCTATGCAGCTGCTGGTGTACCACCGCGTATCATGGGAATCGGACCGGTAGCAGCTATTCCAAAAGCACTGAAATTAGCCGGATTGAATCAAAATCAAATTGAGTTAATTGAGTTAAACGAAGCATTTGCTTCTCAATCACTTGCTGTGGTAAGAGAATTAAAATTGAATCCGGAAATTGTAAATGTAAATGGTGGCGCTATTTCTTTGGGCCATCCGTTGGGATGTACCGGTGCCAAACTATCGGTTCAATTGTTCAACGAATTGCGTCGTAGAAATAAAAAATATGGAATTGTAAGCATGTGTGTGGGAACAGGTCAGGGTGCAGCAGGCGTATTTGAATTACTATGAGATATGAGAATTGAGATATTAGACCTTCTCATTTCACATTCATTCTTATATCCTTTTTATAATATATTTAGTATAAAGTAAATAAACTGTAATATAAACTACATCTGAATATGACTTGAGTAAGATCTCATATCTCAGATCTAATATCTAAAATATGTCAACATTAAAAGGCGGAGAATTTCTTATCCGCGAAACAGAAGCCAAAGACATTTTCATTCCTGAAGAATGGAATGAAGAGCAATTGATGATTGCACAAACTTGTCGTGATTTTATAGCGCAACATGTTGATCCCAACTTGAATCGTATTGATGCACAAGAGGAAGGACTGATGGTTGACTTGTTAAACAAAGCAGGTGAACTTGGGTTGCTTGGAATTTCCGTTCCGGAAGAATACGGTGGTTTCGGGAAAGATTTTACAACATCCATGTTGGCAACAGAAGTATTAGGAGCCGGACATTCATTTGCAGTTGCTATTTCTGCACATACGGGAATTGGTACCTTGCCAATTTTATATTACGGAAACGATGCGCAAAAAGCCAAGTATATTCCCAAGCTTGCATCAGGTGAATGGAAAGGCGCATATTGCTTAACCGAACCAAGTGCCGGATCGGATGCGAACTCTGGAAAGACCAATGCAAAATTGAGTGCGGATGGAAAACATTATATTTTAAACGGGCAAAAAATGTGGATCACCAATGGTGGTTTCGCTGATATATTTACCGTATTTGCAAAAATTGATAATGACGAAAACCTAAGCGCTTTCATTGTAGAAAAAGCATTTGGTGGCATCTCTTTAAATCCTGAAGAGCATAAAATGGGTATTAAAGGTAGCTCTACCAGACAGGTGTTCTTCAATGATTGCAAAGTACCTGTTGAAAATCTATTGTCTGAAAGACAGAATGGATTTAAAATCGCCGTAAATATTTTGAACCTGGGACGTATTAAATTGGCTGGTGCCGCTGTTGGAGGTTCAAAAGAGACAACAACCAAATCCGTTCAATACGCGAATGAGCGTCAACAATTTGGAAGACCCATTTCAAAATATGGTGCCATTCGTTATAAACTAGCAGAACAAGCCATTCGCATTTTTGCGAGCGAATCGGCGACCTATCGCGCCAGCCAGAATATTGAAGATGCGATCAAGTCATTGGTTGCAGGAGGTATGGATGAGGCAAAAGCAAAATTAAAAGGTGTGGAGCAGTTTGCTGTAGAAGCTGCTATTTTAAAAGTGCATGCTTCTGAAGCGTTAGATTATGTGGTAGATGAGGGTGTACAAATTTACGGTGGTATGGGATACAGTGCTGAAGCACCAATGGATCGTTCTTACCGCGATGCACGTATCAACCGTATTTTTGAAGGAACCAATGAGATCAACCGGATGCTTACGGTAGACATGATGTTAAAACGTGCCATGAAAGGAGAACTGGATTTAATGACACCGGCACAAAAAGTAGCAGCAGAGCTTGTAAGTATCCCAGATTTCAGTACTTCTGAAGAAACATTATTTTCAAAAGAGAAAAAATATGTTGCCGGTTTTAAAAAGGCAGCCTTGATGATTGCCGGAGCAGCCGTACAAAAGCTGATGATGCAATTAGGAAAAGAACAGGAAATTTTGATGAACATCGCAGATATGCTTATTGAAATATATGTGTCTGAATCATTACAATTGCGTGTTGAAAAGTTAGTTGCCATAAAAGGTGAAGCATCCTGCAAAGAGCAATTGGATATCATGCGTGTGTATATCAATGATGCGGCAGATCGCATTCATAAATCAGGTAAAGAAGCTATCAATACCTTTGCTACCGGTGATGAGCAACGCATGATGCTGGTTGGCTTGAAACGTTTCACAAAAACAGATGGATTAAATACAACAGAAGCAAGAAGAAACATTTCAGCGAAGTTGATTGCAGAGAATAAATATTGTTTTTAAACTAATCTTATTAGTTAAACAGAAAAGGGGCACGTAAAACATGCCCCTTTTCTATTTTGATTCAACAATGGATTGATCCAAAAATCCGGTTTCGGTTTCGGTTTCGATGTCGATGTCAGTGTCAGTGTCCGCACCCACACTCACACTCACACTAAATTTTTGTAGTTCCTACAAGATCATCCGTTGGCTTATAAGGAATCTCAAAATTTTAGCATTCTTACTTGAGATACCTTATTATATTTGTGAT
>DAORKB010000116.1:9812-10940 GCA_035439365.1 Bacteroidia bacterium | reverse complement strand
ATTGAAGCGATTATTGATCCTGATAATATTGCTTCCAGCAAATTGCTTCAAAAAAATAACTTCAGAAAAGAAGCTTCTTTCAAGCAAAACTGTTTTTTTGAAGGAAAATTTTACGATTCAGAAGTTTTCTCCCTGGTAAAAGGGATTGATTATAACGTTTAATTTTTTTGATTTTTTTATATGCCTGCAGAAGCCTCTAACCTTATACAGCTAATTAAGAAACTTAAACAGGGCGAGAAACGATTTATCACATTAGAATTATCCCGGTACAAAAAAGAAACAGATCTTCTCAAATTATACAATCTAATTAACAATAATCCCGGTATTTCGGATGCCGATATCCGAAAGAAGATAAAAGATAAGAAAAAAGCGGATCAGCTCAGTATCAATAAACATACATTGTATACGACAATACTGGAAACGCTTCAACTTTTTCATTTTAAGACCTCTCCCAGACATCAGGTTTCATCTTTGCTCCATCAAGCTCATGTTTTAGGCAGCAAAAATCTAACAAAAGCAAAAGCTGATTTACTTTCCAAGGCAGAAAAAATTGCGGATCAGTATGAACTAAGGGAATTACAATTAGAAATTATTAATCTGCAACAATCAGGTAAACGCAATGATTCTGTTAAACTCGTCCAAAAAGCACAAGAAATAAGCAAAACGTTTTTAATCGAACGAAAATTAAATCAATTACTAAATCAATCCATTGTCTTAGAGTATCAGCCCGGAAACCATTTAAAAGATAGTGATCATCCTCTTCACAAAAAAATAATGGTAGAGGCCATGAAAATAAAAGGTAACTCTTTTCATTCCATGTATTATCGTTACCGAATATGTTTTACGTATTACGCAATTCTTGTTGACCATAAGCAAACCTACCCGATAGCTCAGAAAATGCTCAAATTATTTCAAACCCATTCACACATGCTTGAATTGGATTATTGGAGAAGTGAATACATTGAGTCGCTGGGTAATTTTATTCCTTGCCTCATTCATTTCAAAAAAAAGGAGCAGCTTGGTTTTATTTATAAGGAAATGGATCGCTTGGATGTTCCAGCATTATATAAAGCATCGATAACAATCAATGTATTGGATTCATATATACTTACCGGGTCCTACAGGGAA
>DAORKB010000116.1:0-9712 GCA_035439365.1 Bacteroidia bacterium | reverse complement strand
GAATCACATAAGTACAAGCGAAGTGTAACTGTTACACATTTAAGCCGACTTCTTCGCTTACTGGTATTCCTTGAGTTGGGACATACTGATATTATAGAAAATCAACTGCGCACAACCATTCGATACATCGCCAAGCAGGGCCCACAACTTGCATTTGACCAGGCATTCTTAAAATATATCCGAAAAATTATTTCCTCAAATCATCCTTCCGAATTAACAAACCTA
This sequence comes from Bacteroidia bacterium, assembly GCA_035439365.1. Classification (GTDB taxonomy): domain Bacteria; phylum Bacteroidota; class Bacteroidia; order 2-12-FULL-35-15; family 2-12-FULL-35-15; genus 2-12-FULL-35-15. The sequence goes on along the minus strand of DAORKB010000116.1, from coordinate 9,487 downwards.
TACAAGGAGATGTTATCCACGTTATTAAAAATTGCAAAAGATCCTGCAGAAGCAAAAACGCAGGAGCTCTTCGATTTTATATCCTGGGTTGAAAGTAAAATCAAAGGGAAATCATTTGCAGAAATTGTCTATCGCAAGCATAATCCATAAAAAAATCCCATGTGTCCTGTTCACATGGGATCCAATAATCCAACTCACTCAATTACTCTAAAAAATTGATTGTTCATTGTATTATTATGCGATTGTTTTGAAAACCAAAAACAAAACAAAAATTCATTGTATCCATTTTAAACAATAACGGAGCTGAAATCAGCTTTAGAGAGGAAATCAGCCCCGAGATTGTCTTTTCACAATTAAAGCCTCTCAAATTGCTTTAAAATGTCCAGTGGTATTAAATTTTGCATTACAATATTAAGGCAGATTCAATGGAATAAAAAACAAGAAATTAGGCTCCCATTAAGTTCCTAATTTTATATTTTTTCACTAAATATTTAAAAAAATCCTTATTTATCAGTCATTTCAAGATAATTTTTTGTCACCAATTTAAAGTCAATATTAGTCATGTAACGCATCATTTTAACACTACAAAAAGCTATTTTGTTCCGAAAAAATGAAGAGCATTGAAAGCCTACCCACAGTTCTCGACTCCGCTCGAACTGACACAACCCACACCTCATCACAAATTTAAATGAGCCTTAAAAAAAATGCATCAGATTGAATTCTGATGCATTTCATTAGTATTATAGAAAATCAATTTGTTATTTCTTTTTATCTGCTATCCATTCGTTTATTTTATCTTCAAGTATCTGTAAAGGCAGACATCCTTGTGACAATATCAAATCGTGAAATTCAGCAATCTTAAATTTATCTCCCATTTCCTGCTCCGCCTTTGCTCTTAATTCTCTGATTTTTAATTGCCCTATTTTATAAGACAATGCTTGTCCAGGCATTCCAATGTATCGTTCAACTTCAGCAATTGTACCTTGCTCAGGTGCTGCCTCATGATCATTTGAATATTGTATGGCTTGTTCTCTGGTCCATCCTTTTGTGTGTAAGCCTACATCCAAAACCAGTCGCAATGCACGATGCATCTCCTGATTTAACATTCCAAAATATTGATAAGGGTCGCTATAAAGCCCTAATTCTTTTCCTAACGATTCTGTATACAGAGCCCATCCTTCACAATACGCATTGTAAATCAATGTTCTTCTAAATTCGGGAAGATCTGTGTTCTCTGCTTGCAAGGAACATTGATAGTGATGTCCAGGAATTGCTTCATGTAAAAACAACGCTTCATCCATCAACACATTGTACTCTTTTACATTTGGAATTGGAACATAAAAAATACCCGGACGAGAACCATCGTTGGAACCTGGAAGATAATTAGCTGCTGCTGTACTTTCTATAAATGCCGGCACCCGGCGAATTTCAAATTTCGTTTTTGGTGTTTTATCAAACAGCTTTGCCAAATTTGGTTTCATGCGATCATGAATTTTCTGGAAATTTTCAAGCACCTGCTCCGGTTTTGTATAAGGCATCAACTTTTTATCGGTATTGATTTGTTTTAAGAATGCCTTTAAATCACCTTTGAATCCAACTTCCTCTTTTACTTTTTCCATTTCTGCAGAAATACGTGCTACTTCTTTTTCACCAATATCAAATATTTGCTCGGCAGTCAAAGAAGTAGTCGTATGATATTTTACAAGAAAGTCATAGTAGGATCTGCCTATTGCTGTTTCACTAATAGCAGCCTTATCGGAACAATTCGGTATGTATTCTTTCACCAAAAATTCTTTCATTCTCTTGTATGACGGCATTATTTTATGCTCAACCATATCCGCGTATGCCTTTGTCAAACGCTCTTTATCATCTTTCGAAAAGGAAGCAGGCATATTTTTTATTGGTTTATAAAACAAATGTGTTTCAACCGTTCCATGATCAAAATCTCCAAATTGCGAGACAACTTTTTTAGCGAGGTATTTCGGAATCACATACCCTTGTTTCATACCTATTCGCATATTTGCTTCAGCTGTATCCAGCCAAACAAGATAACCATCCAATCGTTTCAGCCAATTATCATAATCCTTTACTGTAACAAATGGTTGCACACCGGTACCTTCGGCCATTGGAGGAATTAATAAATGGTTGGAGTTGATTTGATTGATGGGCATCAACTCTTCTTTAAAATTAGGATTCGCAATTGCCATAGTACATTCCCATTCCAATACATCATAACTTATTTTATCCCCTTCTGATAACAGCTCCCGATTATAGTTTTTCAATTTTGATTTATAATCCGTATAAAATTGTTTCAACTCTTTTAAATATGTTTGTGAAATTGAATTGGGATAAAGGTCATTGTAACGATTATCCCCCAGTGCGGTTGCTGCTACCGGAAACAATTTTAACTGATCCTCATAATAGGAATGCAGAAGACTGTCCAGTTTCTGCGTTTCTTGTGCTTCTGTTTTTTTTTCCTGAGGATTTGAGCAAGATATAATTCCCAGGCTGCAAATAATGAGTAAGTAATTAAGTTGTTTCATAGATAATCGTTTTAGATAAGCTAATTTAAACAATAAGCTTTTAAAAGAGAAGACAATCTTTCGACAGATTGAGACAAAATGATAAATGGTAATAAGGTGGGATGGAAGGAAAAAAGTATACGATTTCTTGGCTTTTTACGTTATCAGTAAAAAAAAATGAAATATCTCCTAACACTTTTAAGTTGTGCTTTCCTAATGATTGTGCATGCACAAGTTGATACCATCAATTATGCAGGGTTTAATCTCTACAAAAATGATTTCTTTGTAAAAAGAGAGAAGGTAACTGTATACAAAGTAAATGAAAAGGAAGTTTCCAAAGCCGAATACGAAAAGGCATTAGCAAAGGTAAATGAAGGTAAAAAGGGGTTGGAAAGATGCAAACCTTGTTGGTTACGTTATTATAATGAAAATGATAAGCTTGTTCAGGAAGGTTTAAGCTATGACGATTGCGGTGTTGGAAAAGTAAAAGAATATTTCCCAAATGGAAAATTAAAATCAGAAGGTTCTTACAAAATGAATGATACCGGCAATTGGGATAACCTGTTTGACAGGGGATATTGCTCCATAAAAGAAGGTATATGGATCTTTTATAAGGAAGATGGTACAATAGCAAAGAAAGAAGAATATAGAGACGGTGTATTGCTGAGCAATCGTTAATAACCTAATTAGCAAAAATCCCAAAAGTTTTAAAAACCTTTGGGATCTCTTTATTTATGACTAAGGCCTGATTCACATTTTAGATTCTTATACCCACAACCATAATATCATCGATCTGGCTCTTTGGTCCTCTCCATTTCAGCATGGTTTCATCCAATATGGTACATTGTTGCTCCTCATCCATTTCTGAAATCGATTGAAGCAGCTCACGGAAAGGGTTGGCAAAAAATTTCTTATTATCGGGTCCACCTGTTTGATCCGGGTAACCATCCGTATATAAATACATCATATCTCCTTTTTGCAATTCAAAGATATGATTGGTAAATGTGGTAATATCTTCTCTCACCGAGCTACCAACCGAAAGGCGATCAGCTTTTAATTGGAAATGTTCTTTTCCACGGAATATCATTAAGGAATTATGGGCGCCGGAAAATTCCAGGCTGTTTCTATTTTTGTTAACGGCCACAAGCGCAATGTCCATTCCGTATTTCGCAGATGTATTCGTATCATGTTGCTTCAAAGAATCCAATACTTTGCGATTCAAAATATTGAGTAACTCAGCAGGATTACCTTTTGGTTTCTCATTAATCGTTTCGTTCAATAAGTTGTATCCCATAAATGACATGAATGCTCCCGGTACCCCATGTCCTGTACAATCGGCAACAGCAATTAGTATACGGTCGGATGTTTCACGGAACCAATAAAAATCACCACTCACGATATCTTTGGGTTTATTTAAAATAAAATGCTCCGGAAAAAACTGATTCAACTCTTGTCTTGTAGGCAAGATGGATTGTTGTATATTTTTTGCATACTCAATACTATCTATAATGACATTATTTTTTCGCTCGATCTCATCTTTTTGTTTACTGATGATAATGGTTCGTTCGGCAACACGTTTTTCAAGAATAATATTTTCTCTTCTCAATTTCCGCTCTCTCACTTTCAAATAGATGAACGCACAAATAAAAATAGCGGATACAACAATTACATAAAACCAGTTTTTTTTCCAGAAGGGTGCACTTATTTCAAATCTGAATGTTACAGGATCTTTGTTCCAAACACCATCACTGTTTGAAGAACGTACCTTGAATGTATATACACCTGGCTCAAGTTTAGGGTAAGTAACAGAATTTTCCTTTACTACCGGCGACCAATCATCATCTACACCATCCAACATATAGCGGTATTTCACACGCTTCGGATTTGTTAAACTGGTTCCAACAAAATCAAATGTAACATGATTTTGGTTCCAGGAATAAACATGATCGCCTGGCAAAGGTGCTTGCTGAAAAAATATACGCGGATCTTTGATAGATGTAATGGCTTCTACTAAATTCTTCTTGGCAAGTTTTGCATTGTATTTTACTAAACCTACAATGGAGCCAAACCATAAATTTCCTTCCTTATCCTTAAGGGTTGCATTGGGATTGATCTCAATACCTAAAAAACCATCTTGCTTTTCATAATGTTTGATTGTTTCATCTTTAAAATCAAGCCGGTCAATTCCCAATCCTGTACCAACCCATAAATGCTCATCATCATCACACACCAATAAAAATGGTGTGTCTGAACTCAGTCCTTCTTTTGAAGAATAGTTTTTAAATGACTGTCCATCGAATTTGTAAATGCCCTGATCAAAGGCGCCAAACCACATATTTCCTTTTTTATCTTCTGTGATGCAAAGTGTAAAGTTACATGGATACCCTTGTTTTTCGGAGAATGTATGGATAGATTCACCTACCTGTTCATCCAACATCGATAACTTACCACCCAAACAACCAAACCACATTCTGTTTTTACTATCACAAAAAACACTATATACCTGATCGCTTCCTAAACCATTTTTTGTGGAGTAGGTCGTAAACTTTTCTGTATTGATGTCAAATTTTAATACACCACCTTTATTTGTCCCGATCCAGATATTTTCATCTTTATCCTTCGTGATGGCATATATTTCATTTACGGTTAAGCCGTTTTCTTTTGTATAGCGTTTGCTTTCATTCGTATTTGGGTTTAAACGGGTAACTCCTCTACCAAAATCAGAGTACCAAATATATCCTTTCACATCCTCACACAAAGCACCTGTGTTCAATACTTCATTGTTCTTGCCTGTTTTTGCAGTAAACACGTAAGAGCTGTTGCTGCTCACATTGATCAAGCGTTCACCTGTTGTTTTTTTATGAATATCCGGAATAAATTTTACAAGTCCTCCTTCTGTTCCAATCCAAAAATTTTCGTTTTTATCCTGAATTACTGACCATACCAAACTATTTTTCAACCCATCATTCTCTCCGAAAATTTCAAACTGTTCATCAAAATATTGATTCAGATTTAGCTGCGTTCCGATCCAAATATTTTTCTCCCTGTCCTGCATGATCGAGAAGATGTGATCATTGCTAAGTCCATGTTGCGTAGAAATAGTAGAGAATAAAGGACCTTTATAATTGGCATTTTCCAATCGGGGGATGAATTTTGAAATTCCATCGCTGTTTGTTCCGATAAAAATGGAACCGTTCAATGCCTGAAAAATTACTCTGGTATTATTGCTTGCCAATCCGGAAGATGTATTGAAGACTTTCAAATTTTCATGTTGGGAATTCATCCGGATAATTCCATTATCGGAGGTTCCTATCCAGATGTTTCCTTCTGTATCCTGCAAAAAACATTTGATGGAAATACTGGGTAGTTTTTTGTCAAACGGAGAAAATTTTGTTTTGTAGATGGAAATTCCATTTTCTGTTCCTATCCACAGCTGTCCTTCTTTATCCAGCATCAATGCATTTACATGGTTATCCGGCAGTCCGTTTTCGACTGTATATTTTGTAAATTGTCCGTTTTCACAACTTATCAGCCCTTCCCCATTTGTTCCAAACCATATTACACCGTTTTTATCAACAACAATGCTGGTTACTGTTTTTGAAACTTTAATAGACCCTGGGGTTATCTCTGAAAATCGTTTTTGTTGACTATCGTATTTTGTAATTCCTCCTGACCAGTGTCCGAACCAAATATTCCCATCTTTATCCTGGCAGGATGAAATAACCCTGTTTTCGGCTAATCCGTTCTTTTTACTAAAATTTTCAAAATTCAATCCGCTATACTTACTTACACCATTCATTGTGCCCACCCAAATACTCCCATCCTTTCCCTGCAGCATTGTATATACACTGGATTGAGGCAACCCTTCTTCAATACCAAATTGATTCAGGTTTAACGTTTGGGCATTTAAAAACTGAAAAGCTATTGCAAAAAGAATACTTAGAAACGTTATCCTTATTCTTTTGCCAGGCTGCGTATATTGTTGTTTCATTTATTCTTCATTCGTTTATCATGCTCACCAACAGCATCCAGCAAACTACTCATTCCATTTTTTGTTTCATACTTTGTAGCGAGATTGGCATTTTTCTTTTTCTCTGCTCTTTGTTTTTCCTTAATCAATTTGATTTTATCTTTTTTCAACTCATATTCTTTTGAGTTGTCATAAATTTCCTCCTTGCTTGATGCAACTTCGGGTACAGGTGTAATCGTTGCATTTTGTTGTTGTGTTGGTGTTGCTTTTGAAGAATCTTTTCGTTCAGCCAGTGTTTTTATTTCTGTAGAAATGGCTTTAATATTTTCTTTCAACTTATCTTCAGATTCTTGTTTTTGCCGCTCCTGTTCCAATCTGTTTTGTTCCTCCTCCTTACGTGCAAGCGCTTCTGCTTTTTGCTTTTCATCCTCTTTATCTTTTTCCCTTTGTTTTTGTTCTTCCTCCTCTTTTGCTTTTTTCGCTAACTCTTTCAGATATTTATCGGGATCTTCCTTTAACTTATCCTCTTCTTTTTGTACAATTTTAGCATATACTTTATCAATTCCAAAACCTTCTTCATCATCGATCCATTTTATTCTGGCAGAAGGACGTTGAATAATTACATCGTTCACTGTTGTTGTTAAAAGGGTAATTTCCAGAACATACTCGTAAGGTGTATCGTCGTATTGTTCTCTTGGAACATATGTATTAACGACAACGGTTTTGGGAACCGTGCCATCCTTTGTAATATGGATGGTGTATTCATTTTTCCGGTTTATTGTATCCTGATTTAATGATAAAGAATATTTACCATTTTTTGTAGTTGTTATTTTCTTAATGATCTGTGCATTTTTTAATATTTCGAGCGACACATTTTCAACGGGTTTGTCGTCCAGCACAATTTTACCATAAAGTGTGAACCGCGCAGTTTCGTTCTTCTTTACCTGAGAATAAGCATCATTCACAAGTGCTAAGGCAAAAAAAACAAAAAGAAAAGCGTATGCATGTTTATTCAAATACCTCATCAATATTGGATAAATTCAATCTTAAGTTCTGCCATTTCAGAAAATTCCATTCCCATATCCAGCATGTCTTCATCTCGCTGATCACATTTCCAAATAACGTTTATGGGATATCCATTTTCAGAAAACTTTTTAAGGATCAATAAAATATCCAAAATGAATTTTGCAGATGAGGAGTTGAAATAATCAAACCGGTATTCGAAAACAAGAGGGGTTTTATCTCCCTGTTGCTTACGTTTGAGCAGTTCCAGCTCGTAGGAGGTTATCCAATTGATGATTGGTGTATAAAATGTTCTTGAATTTTCGGGGCGTGAGGCTCCGGAAATTACAAAATAATTAGTCGTCGTATCCAAATTTACCGACGGAGAATCTTCTGTTGGTTGTATTATAAATGACTCCATATATAATATATTAGTAGAATCCGGTCGTTAATTTTCTAATTCCGTTTCAAAGTTATAAGTTAATCAATAATAAAAAAAATGAATCTATTCAGACTATAGAAATGGCGCTCCTTATTATTTAAACGTAGAAAAAATTTCTGATTCACGCAAGTAAAATTCAAAAAATACGCGTTTTTTCTCAAAAAGTGGGAATTTGTCCGTATTCCCCTTCTGAATTTGAAGATCGCCTATTTAGAATGATTTTTTTTAATACTGATCCTGATGATCAACAACAAATTTCTTTGCTTCTTTACAGCTCTCGACGTTAAAACCCGACCATACAAAATCGTAAAAACCAGGCATCAGATAAACATGTGCATATCCCTTATCCGTTAAATGCTTGGCAAAGGTATATGCATCATAATTTCCATAAACAAGAATTTGTTCGGCTTTATTGGCTGGTAACTTTTGATTATTAAACAAAGCTGCTGTAACATGAATAGCATTTTTCATATGTCCAAGGTTTTTGTATGCATCTGCACCGGTTAGTTTGTTATTGTATTCGTCATCGTTACGCGTATCATAAACAACTAATTTACTATTTGTTTGAAGCAGTTTTAATGCTTGCGGTGCGTTAATTAAGTGATACAGTGGTGTATTTTCCAGCACAGATGCTGTTGATTGGGTTGCAATAAAATTATCCATCCCTCCTAATAATTGGTATACCCTTTTAAACCCCAGGCTCAACAATGTGTCCGCGGCTCTTGCCGGATTTCCATCTCCCGTTTCACCAACAATTAAAACAGGCTTTTCTTTTGAAAATATAAATGCATTTATTTTTGCATTCAACTCATCATATGGAATATTGATGGCGCCTTTTATTCTTCCGATATTATTGGCTACCGATGTATCTGTCGAATTAAATTGATTCGTTGTTCTTACATCTATAATGGTCAGATTCTTTTCATTTTTTATTAATCGAAACGCTTCATTAGCTGAACAGTTTTTATAAGAAAGGTTTGATACGATCCATTCATTTTTACAAGGGAACTCTGTTTCCGTAAGCTGATTAAGTGATGACATACCACCATTCAAATTGTAAAAATTAGTAAACCCATTTTCGGATAATAATTTACTGATCCGACGGCTACGTTGGCTATGCGAACAATACAACACAATTGGTTTATCCTTATACGGATTCAACAAGGCTATATCTTTTTTTATTTCTTCATTGTTTATATTCACCGCTCCTTTCAAATGACCCTGATTAAAACTGGCATAACGGGATGTATCAGAATATTCACCGGCTGTTCTTACATCGATCAAAACCACATCCGGATGCTTTTGAATGAAATCACACAACTCTTTTGCAAACATGGTTTTATAGAGTTGATCATATTTAAATGGTAATTCTGCTTTAGGTGTTTGTGCGTTGGTAATTATAACCATTGCTAAAAAGAAAACAGAAAGAATGATTTTTTTCATAAGGTGATATTTAGTGATTTGCGTTTAAATAGTGATGAATGCGCGACAGTATCAGTTCGAGCGAAGTCGAGAACCGACATCAACACACGGTTCATCTGAAGTTGTCCA
>DAORKB010000115.1:0-10969 GCA_035439365.1 Bacteroidia bacterium | reverse complement strand
GCTGCAATTAAGAACTCTAAAACAAGTCCGTTTTAAACTTTAGGTGCTAAGCGAACATACCGCCTGCACTCATTGTCGACTGTAGCTTTAGCGAAAGTTGAGAAGTTACGGCGGGCGAAGTAAAAACCTTTAAACGAATTAAACATACAATGAAAGAAGTTTACATTATTTCAGCAGTGCGCACACCATTAGGAAGTTTTGGCGGTGCTTTGGCAAGTGTTTCAGCAACAAAGTTGGGTGCAATAGCTATAAAAGGCGCACTTCAAAAAGCAGGTGTTGATGGTAAGGAAGTTCAGGAAGTATATATGGGCAGCGTGTTGCAAGCAAACTTAGGACAAGCACCTGCTCGTCAGGCGGCAAAATTTGCAGGCTTACCTGACTCCGTTCAGTGTACAACAATCAATAAAGTGTGTGCTTCTGGAATGAAAGCAATTATGATTGGTGCGCAAAGCATTTTGTGTGGTGATGCTGATGTAGTTGTTGCCGGTGGTATGGAAAACATGAGTCAGGTTCCGTTTTATTCTGAAAATTTAAGATGGGGGAATAAATACGGAAATGTATCGCTAATTGATGGATTGGCAAAGGATGGATTAACCGATGTATATAACAATTATGCAATGGGAAATGCAGCGGATATGTGTGCAAAAGAATGTAACATTTCCCGTGAAGATCAGGATAAATTTGCAATCGAATCGTACAAACGTTCGGCTGATGCCTGGAAAGCAGGAAGGTTTACAGAAGAGATTGTACCGGTAGAAATTCCTCAGCGCAAAGGTGATCCTGTTATTTTCAAAGAAGATGAAGAGTATAAAAATGTTCGTTTGGATAAAATACCCGAATTAAAAGGAGCATTCGCAAAAGACGGAACAGTTACAGCTGCCAACGCATCAACCATGAATGATGGTGCAGCGGCATTGGTATTAATGAGCAAAGAAAAAGCTGAAAAACTTGGCCTGAAACCACTTGCTGTTATCCGTGGCTATGCAGATGCTGAACAAGCACCGGAGTGGTTCACCCTTACACCTTCACTTGCCGTTCCCAAAGCAGTTGAAAAAGCTGGTTTGAAAATGGAAAACATTGAATACTTTGAATTGAACGAAGCATTTTCAGTTGTAGGAATTGCAAATACACAAAAAATGAAACTGGATCCGAGTAAAGTGAATGTTAACGGTGGTGCTGTTTCATTGGGTCACCCGTTAGGATGTTCTGGTGCACGTATCGTTGTTACTTTATTGCATGTCTTAAAACAAAATAAAGCAAAACTTGGTGCTGCCGGAATCTGCAATGGTGGAGGAGGAGCAAGCGCTTTGGTAGTAGAGTTGAAATAAGTGGTGTTTTCATCTAGGTAAGTGGGCTGTGTCAGTTCGAGCCGAGTCGAGAACACGCGCCTGAAGTTTTAAATTAGGTCTCAATAAATGAATTTTGGAATTTGCAATTTAAGCATTGTTCCTTGTAGAAGGGAGCCGTCGGACAAAAGCGAAATGGTAACACAGCTTTTGTTTGGCGATCACTTTTGGATTATGGAAACGCAAGGCAATTGGTGCAAAATCAGAATTGCATACGATAACTATGAATGCTGGATTGATAAAAAACAATTTCAACCCATTGCTCAGCAAACCTACGATATTTTAAATGCTACCGAAATATATTGTACCAATGAGCTGGTGCAAATAATTACCAATAACTCTACCTTGTATCCTGTAGTGATTGGCAGTACACTTCCCGGAATTGATAATGGTGAATGCATCATCGAAAATCAAACCTATGTATATGATGGTGCCTATATAAATGGATACCTTCCTTTTACAAAAACAGGTATTGTTGAAACAGCAATGATGTATCTGAACACACCTTATTTATGGGGTGGCAAAACACCTTTTGGTATTGATTGTTCGGGCTTAACACAAATTGTATACAAGCTGAATGGGATAAAACTGAACAGGGATGCAGGTCAACAAGCCGAACAAGGCGAAACACTTAGTTTTGTTGAAGAAGCCGAACCAGGTGATCTGGCCTTCTTCGATAATGAAGAGGGACGAATTGTTCACGTAGGTATTGTGATGGAGGACAATAAAATTATTCATGCTTCCGGAAAAGTACGCATTGATGGTTTTGATCATCATGGTATTTTTAATACAGATCGTAAAAATTACTCCCACCAATTGCGGTTGTTAAAACGTATAGTCTAGCTTTTATCAGGCTTGGTTTTAAATTTAAGGTGATTATTTTTTTACTGCCTTTAAGAACGCTTCTTCATAACTTGCTCCTAAAGGAATTTGTCTGCCATTCAAAAAAATCGTTTTATTTCTTACTTGTTCGATTCGCTTTATAGGAACAATAAATGAACGGTGTACCCGCAGAAAATCTTCAGCCGGCAGTTTATTCAGTATACCCTTCATTGTCATACGTGGAACAATTTTTTTTTGATCCGTCAGAAAAATCTGCAGGTAATCATCCAACCCTTCAATCAGTAGAATATCATCAATATTGATTTTTACCAAGGAATAATCAACACGTAAAAAAATAAATTTATGTGTGTTGGTTTCTTTTTGACTGAAGTAAATATGAAATTCTTTTGCTTTATGAATAGCTTGTGCGAAGCGTTCTTCCGTAAAAGGTTTTAATAAATAGTCCACTGCATTCAAGTTAAAGCCTTCTACCGCATATTCGCTATAAGCAGTTGTAAAGATAACCATAGAAACCTGTTCGATTTCTTTATAAAAATCCAGTCCGGACAAAGAAGGCATTTCAATATCAAGAAATAAAAGATCAACCGGATATTTACGAAGGTATTTTAATGCTTCATTTGGTTTTGAAAACGTTTTAACTAAACAAATGTCTTGTTGCTTTGCACAAAAATTTTCAATTATTTTTAATGCTGGTGGTTCATCATCTATGGCAATAGCGGTAATCATTGGATCTGTAGTGTTAAGGATACGGCAAATTGTTTTGCTGTATTTTCAATTTGTAAAAGGTGTTTGTCAGGATAAATCAATTGCAGTCGCTTCTTTGTATTCTCGATTCCTAAGCCACTGGGTAGCTCTAGTTCTTGAATATGGCTTACCTTATTGTTACGAATATGGAATGTAAGTGTTGTCTTTTTCACTTCAATGCTTATATCTATTGACGATTCCTCTTCAGGGTTTATTCCATGCTTAAATGCATTTTCAATAAACGCAATCAACACAAGCGGTACAATTTGTTTATTGGCCACCTCACCTTCTACTTTATAAACAAGTTGAATTGTTTCCTGAAAGCGATTTTTTTGTAAATCAATATAGTTACGGATATATTCCAATTCTTTTGATAAGGGAACAAACTGTTGATTGCTGACACTTGTGATGTAACGCATCAGAGCCGAAAGTTTAACGACAGCAGTCGAAGTGTTTTTGGCATTTTCTGTAATCGCAGTGGAATATATGCTATTCAGTGTATTGAATAAAAAATGAGGATTGATTTGTGCCTTTAAAAATGATAATTCAGCATTTAATTTTTTTTGCTCAGCATACTTCCATTTATTATTGGTTTTTATCAATATTGAAAAAATGAAGACAGATAAAAATTTAAACATGGTTTGCCCCAGATAGTATGGAAACCGCTTACCATACAATAAATAATTATGATCTGTAATTAGAATAGGAAGGTAAGATGTTACGCAATAACAAATAATGATGAATAAATAAAAGGGTATGAATTTCTTATTAAAATAGAAATAAGGTACAAGAAAAAAAAGTTGAAATAAAAAAAGATAAGCAGGAAAAAATGATTAAAAAAATCGATCCGGAAAAAGATAATTTTAAAAAGTGTAGGTTCCAGTATATCCGGTGATATAAGTATTGGAAACAGTAAAAACAGAATTGCTCCACACACGTGAATAAACGCTAAACGAAGTCTATTACTCATCTTCAAATTTGTATTAATACAAGAACAGGAGGTATATGAAAGGTACAAATTTTTTATTGGAAAAGCAATTGAAGGTTTTGATTAACCTCAGGAAACGGGCGTTTCACCTCAAAGTATATTACAGCTATTTGTTAGGTGTGTCAGTTCGATCGCGTGTCGCCTTATCTTTAGCGATAGCGCGGCGGAGTCGAGAACAGGCGCCTGCGTTAGATACATTCTTGCCTTTAAGCCTCGCACAGTTTTCGACTCTGCTCGAACTGACAAAACGCGCGTTTAGGTGCTATTATATAAGCCCTCAAACAAACAAATCAATCAACACAAACACAGCAAATACAACACTCGCGATTCCATTTGTTGTTGCAAATGCCAGGTTAACTTTACTCAGGTCGGTTGGCTTTACCAATGTATGCTGATAGATCAGCATACTTATAAAGATAAGCGTACCTACCCAGTACCACATGTTGAAGTGTGCATACAATCCGGCATAGATAACAAAAGAGGCAGAAATTACATGCAGAACATTGGATAACATCAAAGCACCCTTTTTACCAAGCCAAACAGGTATGGAACGCAGTTGATTGGATTTATCAAATTCTTCATCTTGCAATGCATAAATAATATCAAACCCACTTACCCAAAATAAAACAGTAAATGAAAAAAAGAGTGGTAACCAGTCAAATTTACCAGTAACAGCAAGATAGGCTCCTATTGGTGCAAGTGATAAACCAATTCCCAGGATAAGATGACACAAAGCTGTAAACCTTTTGGTATAGCTATATCCAAGTATTACCAGCAACGCAACAGGCGATAAGAAAAAACAAAGCGGGTTGATGAAATACGTGGTGATTACAAATAATACGCTACTCACAATTACAAATAACAAGGCATTGGAAGGCTTAATAATTCCTGCCGGAATTTCGCGAACGGCTGTACGGTTGTTTTTTGCGTCAAATGCTCTGTCAATGTACCTGTTAAATGCCATGGCAGCGCTGCGTGCAAACACCATACACAGGATAACCAGCACAAATAAGCCGGCATTAAATACTGTATGTGTATAGGTGGTGGCAATAAAAAAACCGATGATGGCAAAAGGTAAAGCAAATATGGTATGACTGATTTTTATCAGCGACAAATAATTATTGATTTTGGTAAGTGTTGCTGAAGCCATTTTTGTTAAGATTTAAATCGGGAAATAATCATTAAAGAGAGCATAATCAAAATGGGTGTGGAGCTTAACAGCATTGCAATTACACCCGATGTGATTTTACTTTTATTGATTTCATTTCGTGTATCAATAAATATATATGCTCCGGAACAAACCATACCTATAAAACCAAATGGTATAGCATAAAAAAGTCCCTGAACAGTTGTGACACAAAGTATTGCAGTAATGCTTCCAATGATTAGGGAAATAATTCCCAGTACTTTTAATTTTTTTTGTAGGTCCATAATAGTGCCTACAAAATTACCAATTTTTTTGTTGTTACTATCTGTGTGTTACTAATCAATTTGCAGAAATAAATACCCGGTGTAAGTGTCGCGGGTAATTGTATATCGGTTTTGGGTGTGATTATTTTGCTAACACAAGCGCCCAGTTCGTTGTAAATGAGTAATGTTTCAATGCGGGTTCCCGCAGGCAGCGTCATATCAAAGTGAACAATGCTGCTTGTATTAGCCGGGTTCGGAAAAATGCGAACTGCAATCGCATCTTTTTCATGATCATTAATGCCATTTGCACACTTTGTTAATGTTTTAAATGCATCCGCTTTTCCATAGCCATAGGCATTGTTGGGAACAGCACCCGTAAAACCATCCTGTCTGGCGCATCCAACAATTGCATTTTTTACCTCCATTGCTGTAGCATCCGGGTTTTGTTGCAGATATAAAGCAGCAATACCGGCAACTCCCGGACCTGCAGAAGAAGTTCCTCCATCTCTTACATGATACCCTTCTGGTGTAATGGCGCTGGGTAGGCTAGTAACGTATATCGGACGTAAGGTTTGTACTAGTGCCGATAAAACCATATCACCCGGTGAACTGATATCCGGTTTGATACGACCATCCCTTGTTGGGCCGCAACTTGAAGTTGAATGCCGTTTTCCTACCGTTTCTTTTGCATAATACGGTTGATGATTATAGTCAATATACGATGTTCGGTTGGTATAATTTCCAACAGTAATGACATTATCAAGGCACTGATAACTACTTACAATGGTTTGATTGAGATCGGGATATTTATAAAAAATACTATCGTACATTACTTTAGATGATGGGAGATTGTTGCTTACCATATCCATGTTCCAGACATCAAATTTTCCACTGCCGGTAGCCATCAATTTCCATTTATAACTGGTGGAGTCCGGAATAATGTAATATGACATGGAATAGCTACCTCCTTCAATATCACCGTATGATTCAACAGTTCCAAGACGTTTACCATTTTTTAATAGAATTTCTGTTTTATAAGCACCTAAATTTTCAGTGATCGAAGAAAAACCTGTTTGTGCTCTTCTTGAGTATACGGGGCTCCATTGATCCACACCGATGGCAAACCGAATGTTTTTAAAAGTACTGGTATCGCCCCAAATTTCAATATAGATAGCACTTGTGCTTGGAGCAAAACAGGTAAAGTTGGTATCAGCCGTAACCGTATATCCCAAATGTATCCGACTATCTCCTTTATTGCCTGCAGATGCAACAAATGCTCTTCCTTTTTTCTGATCAATGAGATTACTAATAAATTGCGCCTGTAAATCTTTCCCATCATGCGAGCCAAAGTAATTCCCAATACTGGCATTAATAACACAAGGTTTGCCCATTAACTGCGCCTTTGTATAAATGTAATCAACGGCATCGGCAATGATGGTGGTACTGGTGCTTGCCAAATCAACTTTTACGATCACCAGATCCGAATTAGGAGCAACGCCTTTGTATTTATTCACAGCCCTGCCATTGCTTGCAGCAATTCCGGTAACATGGGTTCCATGCCCATCTGTTGCTTTAACAGCAAAACCACTGTCAATTTGTATATTATCCCATGCTTGTCCATAGCCAAATTCAATTGGAGTATACTTCGATGATCCCAGGGTTTGATCCCATAAAAATTTAACACGGGTTTTACCCAAACTGTCCAAAAAATCCGGATGCGAAAAATCAATGCCTGTATCCATTATCCCAATAACCACCCCTGTACCATCATATGTTTGTGTTAATGGAGCATCTCCATTATGAACACCAACCACCCGGTTATTAATGAGCATTGTATCATTCATTAAAACAGTTTGTTGAGGGTAGGCCTCTATTCGTTTTACACCCGGACTTTTCAACAGTATTGCAATCTGTTCATAGCTAAGATGAGCTGTAACAATATCGCCTGCAGACCTTTTTGATCGGCCACCATTACTTTCAAGTAATTCCATTATACGTTCAATGTCGCCTTTGATAAAAACATCAATAGCACTTGTGTTTTTTGCATGAATTTGTTTTACAATCTCAAAATTTGCCTTGCTTTGTGCCAAAGTAATTACCGATTGGGAAAGAATAAAACCAAAAAGGAGTATTAATTTTTTCATAGAACTTGTTTTATATGAAATCATATCGATCGAATCGAAATGTACAATAATAAATAATTCTTACAAACTAATATTTCACATTAAAAATAGAAACATTTTAAAGCTGGTTGAGTATAAAAATTTAAATTCGCGCACGGATAAATATTCGTTTAAATGAAGGTATAAAATTTGAAAAGAATTAAACATGAAAAATTCAGTTTTCATTTTTTTGTTGATCATCTCAAAGCTCAGCACCTCTCAAAATGCTACTGTTGCTTATTCGCGCGATTTTGAATTTAAAGAAGGAATTTATTTAACAATCGATCAGTTTAAACAAAATAATCCAATTCCCATCTCAGATATCGTTTCAGCTGTTCCGAAGACAGAACATAATTTTTTGACCCAGGTATTGGATCAAAAAACAGTAACGTTTAAAGATGAAACCGGACAGGAACAAAAATTAGCAACTGCTAGTATTTGGGGGTACTGTAGAAACAGGTCAGTCTTCCTGAATTTTAATCAAACCTTTAATCGCTTGAATGTAATTGGTAGTCTGTGTCATTTTACTTCCGAAGTAGTGGTGGTTTCTTATCAGGATCCAACCTATTATGGTAGAGGAATAAATAATTCCTACCGTGAATTAAAGCAATTTATCCTCAATACCGAATCCAATAGTGTAAATGATTTCACTGTTCCTGCAATGGAGCAAGCATTGAAGAGCGAACCTCAACTCCTGAACGACTTTCAGAAATTAAGAAAAAAAGAAAAGTCAAACTCCATTTTTATCTATTTGCGTAAATTCAACGAAAAACGTCCATTGTATCTGGGCGGGAGGTAGAGCTCTACAATAAAAAAAACCAACCGATTTTCCATAAAATATCCCTTATTTCCCCAGAAATTACGATATTTGCACCTCGCAATTTTAAATTTCAGTAGTAATTATTTATAATACCCAGATATATGTCAGAAGGAAGACAAATTATTTTCTCCATGGTAAATGTAAGTCGCACATTACCAGCAGGAAAAACCATATTGAAAGATATCTATCTTTCATTTTATTATGGCGCAAAAATCGGAATCTTAGGTTTGAACGGTTCTGGTAAATCAACCCTGTTAAAAATTATTGCCGGTATCGAAAAGAATTACCAGGGAGAGATCCATTTTTCACCTGGTTACAGAATCGGAATGTTGGAACAAGAGCCACAGTTGGATGATACCAAAACGGTAATTGAAATTGTGCGCGAAGGTGCACAGGAACACGTTTCTATCCTGAAAGAATATGAAGAAGTAAACAATAAGTTTGCGGAAGAAATGACACCTGAAGAAATGGATAAGCTCATCAATCGTCAGGCAAAATTGCAGGATTTAATCGATCAGCATGATCTGTGGAACCTGGATAACCGCCTTGAACAGGCAATGGAAGCACTGCGTTGCCCGGAAAGTGACGCGTCTGTAAAAAACCTTTCGGGTGGTGAACGTCGCCGCGTGGCGTTGTGCCGATTGCTTATTCAGGAACCTGAAATTTTATTGCTCGATGAGCCTACCAACCACTTGGATGCTGAATCGGTTGACTGGTTGGAACAACATCTTCAAAATTATAAGGGAACTGTAATCGCTGTTACCCACGACCGTTATTTCCTTGATAACGTAGCAGGGTGGATCCTGGAGCTGGACAGAGGTGAAGGTATTCCATGGAAAGGAAACTATTCTGAATGGTTGGATCAAAAACAAAAACGTTTGGCTCAGGAAGAGAAAACAGAAAGCAAACGTCAGAAAACATTACTACGCGAGTTGGATTGGGTACGTCAAGGTGCAAAAGGACGTCAAACGAAATCAAAAGCGCGTTTACAGAATTATGAAAAAATGTTGGGCGAAGATGTTAAATCAAAAGAAGAGCGCCTGGAATTATTTATTCCCAACGGTCCACGTCTCGGTAATGAAGTGATTGAATCCATTGATGTATCCAAAGCTTTTGGAGATAAACTATTATACGAACATCTAAACTTTAAATTGCCTCCTGCGGGAATTGTTGGTATCATTGGACCAAACGGTGCCGGTAAAACAACGTTGTTCCGTATGATCATGAAACAGGAAACACCCGATACCGGTGAATTTAAAGTTGGACAAACTGTAAAAATCGCATATGTGGATCAGAGCCACACCGAAATTGATCCGAACAAAACAGTATTTGAAGTGCTTACCGGTGGAACAGAAAATATTGAGATTGGCGGACAAACAATGAACTCACGTGCGTATGTTTCCAAATTCAATTTCAATGGATCGGATCAGGGAAAAAAATGCGGTATACTTTCCGGCGGAGAACGTAACCGTTTGCACCTGGCGATGACATTGAAAAAAGAAGCAAACGTATTGCTACTTGATGAGCCTACCAACGATTTGGATGTAAATACACTGCGTGCATTGGAAGAAGGTCTTGAAAATTTTGCCGGCTGTGCCGTTATTATTTCCCACGACCGTTGGTTCCTGGATCGTGTTTGTACACACATCCTTGCTTTTGAAGGTGATTCACAAGTGTATTATTTTGAAGGCGGTTATTCTGAATACGAAGAAAACAGAAAGAAACGATTAGGAAATGTTGAACCTAAACGTGTTCGCTATAAAAAATTAGCAGTGTAATGAAAAAACTTGTCCTCGCTACACTTACAGGTGGAATTGTTGGAGCAATCATTATCCTGCTCTTCATGTTTGTATTTGATACAAATAGAAAACATGAAGAAGTTGGTTTACGATTGGTTTCCAATGATTCGATCGAAAATGCGAAGGACCGCAAGGAGAAAATACTGGTGTATGGTGACTATAAAGATTTAGATAGCACAGATTATATGCTGATCCCCTTAGGGATGAAAACATTGGAAAGCCAAAAACGAAACAATTCTAAAACATCAGCTATTACGGGAACTTCCGCTTCTTCTGAAATAGAAGAAAATCCGGAGGGCAATCAAAATTACAAATACAATTTTCACTCCATCAGTTTTGAGGATTGTAACAACATTATTTTTTACAATAAAAAAACAGAAGAAACACATTTGTTGTTGCAAAAGCCTGCAATCATTTCAGAGTTTTATTTTCCTTTCCCCAATAAAGCATACAAAGGAAAAAAATATTCTTTCCTTTTGTTGGGAGTTCGTGAAGATGATACCAATGCAGATGGTTACATAAATGATGAAGATGCCGAAAAAATTTACACAGCCGATTTATCCGGAGCAAACATGATACAGATAAGTCCGGACAATACGCAGTTAGTTGATTGGTACATTGACAGTACCACCAATAACATTTTGCTGAAAGTAAGATTCGATAATAACAAGGATCAAAAATTTAACTATTATGATGATGTGGATATTTTGAAAACACAAATTGGTAATTTTTCAAAAGCACAACCAATCATTAACCCCGAAATAAAAAAGAATATTGAGGGTATTTTGAATAAAATAAAATAAAAAGAGAACTATAGTGAAACCAGGAATACCTTCAGGTACACGCGATTTTTCACC
>DAORKB010000114.1:0-10980 GCA_035439365.1 Bacteroidia bacterium | reverse complement strand
TTGTCTAAATTCGCTCTTAAATATTTTTATTGTGCACACAACGAATCATTTCAGTAAAAAAGCAAATCTATTTTTATTATCAGCATTCATCATATTGGTTTTGCTGAATATTATAAACAGAATAATTGTACTTGAAAAGTTCTCATTTTTATACTCCGATGCTGATCAGGTTATGATGTGGATCGGGAGTTATGATTTCCATAAGCTGGAATTTTATGAGCCCGCTTACTATGGGCAAAACTACAACACCATGCTGGAGGCTTTATTGGCAGCTCCTTTTTTTGGATATGCTTCCCCTGCCTATATTCTACCAATTGTATCAAGTATACTTGCCTTCTTTCCTTATTTAGTTATATCGATTGTTTATTATCGCAAGCAATTAAAAGTACAGGCGCTGTTTGCATTAGCAATACCTTTAATATTACCGCTTGAGTATGATTTTATTACATCTATGCCGAGAGGGTTTGTAACAGGTCTTTTCATTGCTGTTTTTGCATGTATGCTTGTTTATTACCCAAACAGCAAATGGCGCTTCTTCCTTTTTTCTTTTTTAAGCTTAACAGCGTTAACATTAAATCCTAATGCTGTTTTACTGCTCCTTCCATGCGGACTTTTCCTCTTAAGTGAGAATTATAAAAACAAAATATTTTACATTCATTCGATCGCAGGAGCATTGGTAGGGGCCATCTATCCATTCTACATGTCTTACTTTTACACACATCATCCAAATTATGTGGTTCATGAGCTGTGGCACCTTCGGTTTTCGTTGGATAATCTACTCGTGGGTCTTAGTGATTTGAACATTTTCTTCGGACATGTAACGCCGTTATTCTGGAATCACTATATTTTTTTGATTTTATTGTTTATCATCATCCCCATCATTTTCAAAATTCAGAAACAGCAATTATGGTTCAACATATCGGTTATAACAATTATATTCACCATGTTGACATTTGGAATTGGTAAAATTTATGATGGAGACAGTTCTATTTTTTTACCACATTCCCGCATGTATCTAGCTATTCCATTTATGATCATCTTATGGGTCTCATTCATGCGAATTAAAAATTGGAAGGTGCCAGCATTTATTATTGTAGGAATTGCATGTTGTTCATTTGTACATCGGACAACAATAATAGAGGATGTTGTTGAACGGGCAGTCATCCCGTCTAAATATCCGCGTTTAACAGTATACAATGTAGAAGCATCAACAACAGATTGCAAGCGCATATATGAACTGGATCAAAAATATAATGTAGACCGAATCATTGTTGCCAGTCATTGGGCGGACAAATTCTTAAGTTATGCATGTCCTTCATGCAATACGGATTTTCCATTAACGCTCACTCCTTCCAATGACAGAAGAACCTGGCGCCTGCTTCAGGAAAAAGATAAAGTTTACAAAACCATTCTCTTGATTGATGAGTCGGATAAAATAGAAAAAGAAGCATTGGCCCCCGGAAAAAAAGCTGTTGAGTTGCAATCATTAGGCAATCATACATTTTTACTTCAAAATAATTCTTTAACGATTCTTCAACTAATTAAACGATTGAACATCGAATTAAGGCACATTTAAGTTAATAGGTTCGTTCATAAATATCACACATTGGTTGTAGGAAATTAACAAGTATTGTTTTACTTTGCTCTACACTAAACCTAAAATAGCATGAATAGAAAAATTACCTTCTTGTTTTGCCTGATGGCGCTTGTTGGCACACTTAAGTTAAGTGCACAACCTTCTCAAACTGATACATTGAATGTGAATTACTATGACAATTTTCCGTATGCGTATATGGAAAATGGCGTTTTAAAAGGCATTGAAGTAGATATTATTAAAAAATATGTAGAATGGTTAAAACTTCAAAAGGATATTGTTGCTGTTGTTAACTACAAAGGTTATAAAGAGTTCAGCGAGTTTTATAATGCTGTAAAAAAAGGTGGTCCAAGAACCATTGGTTTGGGGTCTGTTACGATTACTGAGGATCGTATTAAAGAAGTTGCTTTTTCTCCGGCTTATTTACGTAACATTGCTGTATTGATTACAAGTGGATCAGTACCTTCTATAAAAAATCCAACTGCAGAAGAAGTAGGCAAAGTGTTTGGTTCAATGAATGCACTGGCAGTAAATGAATCCAGCCATCTTAAATATATGAATACGATCAAATCCAGTTATTTACCTTCTATGCAGATCAATGGTACTGAAACACAAAATGCTATTCTGGATAAAATTGCAGCAGATGGAAAATCATATGGATATATTGACATTGTTGCATTTTGGGCCTACATCAAAAAGAATAAAAAAACGTATTTAAAGATTCAAAAAGCATTCAATCAACCTTATGAGGATTTAGGTTTTGTATTACCCTTTGGAGCGTCGCATTTTTCCTCATTGAACGAATTTTTTGAAAATGGATTTGGCTTCACCTCCACGAAAGCATATCATGAAATTTTGCAAAAATATCTCGGATATGAAGTATTGGAAACATTGGAGTTAAAATAGATCAGTCCTCTAATCAAAAGCCGGTTAAAAACTAACCGGCTTTTGTTTTAAGCAAACCAAAAATTATATACCGTTTATCCGTCGTGACCAACCGTTAAAACAATTCACATCTTTTTTGTTTTTTCCTGATTTCGATCCTATTTATATTTAAAATCTAAACACTAAAAATTATGGGAGCCTGGGGAATAAAAAATTTTGAAAATGATGGCGCTGCAGATTTCGTAGCAGATGTCCTCAGCGGAAATAAATTAATAATTGCCAATACCATTGAAAAAATATTAGAAATAAGTAAAGGAGATTACCTGGAAGCTTCCGACTGTGAAGAAGCATTGGCTGCTGTTGAATTTGTTGCAGCTGCAAAAGGCAATCCTTCTTCGGATATCTCCGTTGAAGCAATGAACTGGGTGAAAAAAAACGACTTGCTTCGTTTCAAAGATTTTGATCTGGTGGATTCCTCCAAAAAAGTAATTGATCGTATTTTAAATCATTCTGAAATAAAAGAATTGTGGGAAGAAGCGAATGAATTGCAGGAATGGGAAAAGATTATAAATGATTTGAAGAGTAGGATTAGTTAAGTTTATATCCATTTAAACTTGCGCACAGTTCTCGACTCCGCACAGACACCACACATACAGCACAACTGGATAGTTTGGTGCTCTTCATTCAAAGCACGTGGGTCGTGTCAGGCGAAGGGTGCAAATGTCGAAGCGGCATATACAAAGATATGCTAAAATTAGCACGCCTAAACACCATATTTTAGAAAAGTATCCATCAATCACTGAATACTTACAATTTACATCTGTTTTATCGTGGTTTGCTTTAAGTATATTAATCAAAGAGCACTACTTTTTGGTATTCCGCATTTAAGTATGGATATAATTAATTCAAGTTGCTAGTTAGTAATTTTATTAATTTGCAAACCAAAAACGAATAAAATCAGCTTGATTAAGAAGCCATTACGTGTTACTGCATGTATGGTTCTTGGAAATAACTTTTTAATGTCACTAATGGTTGTTCTATTTTTTTTCTCATTTGTTGGAATGCATTTCACTTCTCATCTCTTTTAAGTAAAGGCCAACCTGCAAAAAAAGATTATGTAATAATCTTCCACTTTTCACTAGCTAATCAATAAACATTCGTCCCAAGAAGGTTCTTCTTTTGATAGATAACTTATGAGTGTCAATCCTATTCCTGCTATGCCTTCTAGCAATCCATATTCATTTTCCCAAGTGTCCATCCCAGTATCGACTTGATGCCCAGCACAAAATCCTGCTAACCCTTTCTTATGATAAGCCATTTTTAGTGTTTCTTGAAACCAAAATTCTGCTGATTTTCTGAATTCAGGAAGGTCAGTTTCGAAATAAAAGCGGTTGAAGATATGCGCTATACCCGATGTGCCATGACATAAGCCAGCATCTACAATACGATCAGTTACAAGGTCATTTCTTTTACTTGAATGATGCATTATATCGATGGCTTCGCTCACCCATTCAGAATTATTAAATACTTTACCAGCTTTTAAGAAAACCAGTGCGACACCTAAATCTCCCCAACACCAGCATAATCGATGATTTGAAGTGGGATTAATTTCATTGATACTAAACAGTAAAGGATATAGACTTGTTGTGGAACTAACATTTTTATAATGACGAATAAATTTTAGACTTTCTTGTACCAAATGTTCGCAGCATTCATTTTTTATTTTTTTTGAGTAGCACTCGGTTAAAAAATAGATCATTGCAGGTATTCCATGAGATAATCCAAAGTTAACATGAGGTTTACCATTGTGGTTTTGTACCCAAAATATTCCGGCTTCAGACTTCATTTTATTTCGATCTATTAATTCGATTAGTTTTTCAATCTCTGAAATAGTATTATTATCTACTTTTTTAATTAAACAGATTGCCTTGCCAATAGCACCATGCAAAAAATCATAATATCCAATAGAAATATCCAGGAAAGCAGACTTCAGTATATAAGGATAAATATCTTCAACCAAATTCGCATCTTTATCTATTAACCCAATTTTTTCAAAATAATAACACAGCCATACAAATCCACTTACGCCCGAACAGTAAGAAAGTGACACATTTGAATCACCCTCAATCAAGTCAAAACACTTTTGGAGTCTTGAGACAATTTCGGATTCAGTTTTAAAAAAGGAATTGTATTGTTGAATAAATAATATAATTCCAGTTTCTCCACTTAACAATGAAAAGTCATTAATTTCAACTCGCTTAGAGATTATATTAAAAATTTCATGAACTTTATTTTCAACATCTTTCATCTATCTTCCGTAATAATATAGGTCAGGGATTAAATTCGAATTTTCATTTACAAATTGCTTATCTTCAAATTCAAATTTATGATACGGATAGTAAAATGAAAAACCATAGGGCAACTTCTTCAACTCAATAGAGCCCATTGCACCAGCTGTAGGAGTTCCAATAGTATGAAAATTTGGTAAATAGGTTTTAAGAATCATTACACTCGTTTCTACATACGATCCGGTAGTAAAATTAATTCTACCATATATCGTTATTTTTTTATTAAAACGACCACGCAGATTTTTATCATTGTAAGTATAGGATTCCTTTCGAGAGAAACAACCCGTTGAATGATCCGCAAAATAACCAGTCGCGACAACTTTTTGGGTTTCAGGCAACAATTTCATTAATGACTTGATGTGGTGAGTTGGGTATCCTCTAAAATCAATTACTACAGTATCACCATCATTCAAAGAGTTGAAAATTTTTGTAAACTCAACATCACTAATTGTTGAAAAATTAACGCGTACTTTTGATTTTAAAAAATCAGGCATATATTCTTTATTTATAGCTGCATAATGGCTTTTAGCAAACACGGCATCTCTCCCGACAAACATCACCTCTTCTTTCTTTAATAGGGTATCAAATAAAACAAAACGATGCATACCTTCGGGGAAAAAAAAGTAGGATAGGTATTGTTTAACCGAATATTGAAACTGAAATATATTATTAGATTGACTGTAAAAATTTACTGAATCGATTAACTGTTTTGCTGTGTATGCATCAATTGCTCTTAGCAATAAAGTTCTTTTCGGATCATTAGTTGAAACATAAATTTGATTTTCTTCAACAATAAATTCAAATGGAAATATCCAAATGGAATCTTTTTTTATAGTTTTCGGAAAGTAAGTATTATTTTTATTCAAGAAAGTTACATGAGGATCCTTTAATTTCACTAACATGTTTTTTAAACTAACATCAAATGAATAGTTATTTTCCAACACATTTTTTAGTGCACTATTAAATGCTAGGTCGATCTCATTTTTTTTCTCCCTTAAATAGGCATATTCATTATCAAGAACTCCTTTGGTATAAAAAAGCAAGTAAAGTTTTGTCGATAAACGATCAATCGAATGGCTTTTTTCAAATGATTTATCGAATGAAAATTTAGAATCATTCCACTCATTTAAAATAGATTCATGCGAAAAAGACAATAAGATATTATTTATTGTTGAGTCATTAACAAAGCTACATGAACTATCAATGTTTTTTTTATATAATTTTAAATGATAGGTTTTGATAATTGAAGTTGCTTGTGCTTGTATATCTTTTCCGGCTATGCAGTTTTCTATAAAATCTATATAAATTTTGTCGTGGCTTTTTAGCTTATTTAAGTTAGTAGCATAGAATAAAGTGGTTTGAATTTTACAGATTTCTTTTAAACTAGTAAATGAAGGAGTTGCAATTAAATAAGATTGGCTAGCAATCAGAAAAACAAACAGGAAAAATTTTGATTTTTTCATAATAAAATATTAAAAAAAATATTCACCCTACTTCCCTTCGCCTAGTTCGAGCGGAGTCGAGAACATGCGCCTGCATATATTACGGAAAAGTAACCCCGTTATATTTTGTCGCATCTACTTGCGGAATTGTTGATCCATAGGTTGCATTAATGGATTTAATAAATTCATTCGCCAACATTGCGTTACCTCTTGGTGTTAAGTGTACGCCATCCAATGAAAAAGCACCACCACTTACAAAGGATGTATTGATTGCTATTCCATTATACACAATTCCTTTTTTTACCTGAGCCATAAATTGGTTTACATCAACAAACGCTAATCCTTTTGCAGTTGCAACAGCTCTTAACTTTGCATTATATGCAGACACAGCACTTTGTATTGCTGCAATTTCTGTTTCTGTTAACACATACATATCCTTTAATGGTTTTGTTGCACCCCAACTTGCACATTTCAGAGAATCTTGTGGTGTATTTAGCAACACCAATTCTGTCGATTTAATTTTACGAAAACCTCCCGGTGCTGCTTTGTCTTCTATTACAAACGGATTGCTTCCTTCTGTAAAAGCAGTACCCAATGCGCCGCTCAGCTGTGCTGCTTGCGTAGCTGTAAGTGTTAAGCCATTGTATGGTATTGTAGTAAAATAGGGAAGACTTGTCACATCTGGTACGTTGCCGATAACTCCTTTGGCGCCGTTTGCCGTCATCGTTGTTATAATCGCATCAATGCTGGCATCAAATCCAACACCTGGTGCTCCGGCTGATGGCGTAATGGCATCGGAAGTTCCACCCGAACTTGCAAATCCCAGCACATCGTTGTTTCCAATAAATAACGAAAAGAATGTCGGATTTTGTTCTGCTGCTTTTGAGAGCATAGAAGCTGTTGTAAGTTCAGTGCTGTTGAGCATTCGTGTGAAAAACGGATTGTACTTGCCGGGTCCATTGGCAGAGTTTCCATATCCAGGATAAACCGTTGTTATGGCTTTTGCACCGGGGATTCCAATGTTATTAAATGGTCCTTGTGTTGCAACACTTGTAAAAAATATTGACAAATCACCACTGGCAGCAAGTGGCAGCGGCGATAAGGAGTTTATCCCTTTACAATCTGTTTTATATCCCAATATGAAACGTGCATTTAAACTGGATCCTGCGCCAACCGACCCTACCGGAACATAAGCCTGATTGAAATTACCACCTCCAATGGTTTTAAATTGTTGTGCCAGCAAATTTGGGTAGGCAACCACTTGTCCGTCGTAATACAAAGCAGCATCGGCAAATCCAGCCGTGATCGAGTTTCCGATGGATACATATTTAGTTACATCCACGTTTCCTTTGTCGGGAGCTGGAACATCTAATTGGGGTTTACAACCTGCAAACAAAACAATACCTGCAAGTGTGATCAAAGCAATTTTAGTATATATCGTTTTCATATGTAGGAGGGTTAAAATTTGTAAAATAGTGCGATTCCTGGAATACAAACATTTGTTTTGTAGGTTCCACTTAAACCTGTTTCCAGGTTTGTATCCGCTCTTTTAAAAGAAGAAAAATAAAAAGAAGCATTCACACCGAATTTTTTCTTAATGGTGTATCCCAATCCTGCTGTGTAAATAACACGGTTTGCATCTGGTGTTTCGGGTGTTACATACCCATCCTGCACGGGTGAAATTCCGTAAGCAATTCCTAATCGTAATGCTAAATCATCCAATACAACATATTGAGCACCCAGCCTAAAAGCAAATGTATTTTCATATTTACGTGCCGCTTTGGTATCTGCTAATGAACTGCTATTGGTTTCATAATCAAATGCAAGGGTATCATACGCTTTCCATCCTACATAATTGATGTCAAGTGCAAGCGTAAATTTACTGCTTAAGGAAGAGGCTAAGCCCAATGTAACAACTTGTGGTAACGGAAGTGAAGAAGTGAATTTTCCATTTGGAAAATTACTGGAGAGTCCAGCTGGAACGGTAAAAGTTGCCTCTCCATCTTTTACTTTCATATTTACTTGCGAACGGTACGTTAATCCTACTGAGAATTTTTCACAAGGCAGCACATAAATCCCTGCATTAAAACCAAAACCATTTGCTTTACCAGCTAATTCAGCATGTCCATAATTTCCGCTTGCATCGGCAACAGGAATATCTTTTTGCAAATTTACGTTGCCGGTAGCATATACAAAACCTGCTCCTATACCCAATTTACTGTTTAACTTATAGCTTACAGTTGGTTGAAAAAAGATGGCTTGTAATTGTAAACGTGTTAAGGCAAAACGTCCCAACCATTGATCTTCCCATTGAATGGTACTTCCAAAGGGGGTATAAACTGCCAACCCATATTTTAATTTGCTGCTATCAGTTGAGCCGCATACACCGTAAGCGGCAAAAGGGAAACTGCTTGGTGAATTGGTATTGGCTGTTTGATTGGTGTTTTTGTCGAGAAATGTAGATTTCGCAAACGTAGGACTTACACCCAGGTTAATACTTCTATCCGACAGAAAAGAAACACCGCCGGGATTAAAAAATAAGGCCGCGGCATCTTGCATATAAGCTGTTCCGGCACCACCCATACCTTGTTGAGCCTGTCCTTGCAGGTTAACCTGGTACCCTTGTGCGGATACAAAAATGGGTGCATAAAAAATAAGGAAGAAAATTTTTTGTTGCAGTTTTTTCATAAGCTGGATTTAATTTGTTTTTTTTATTGATAAAACATAACCAACTGCACGATCGCGGAGCTTTTAGCCGCAATGATCCTACCAAAATTAATTATAAAATTTGAACAAAAGAAAATGATGAATCAGGCTTCGCTTGTTTTAACAAAATCGAGGTTGCGAATATAAACCTCATTGATCGCGGTTGCACACAGCACATTATCGCGATCAAAAACGTGAATGGGATACGCTTGAATAAATTTTCCCTGATGCTGTAATGCAAGTTCGGCTGTTACAATCATTTCATCCGTAACTTCAATGCGAAAACGCAAATTACTTCTACCGGGTTTTAAATAATTAATTTGTGCACTCTTTAACCACACGGTAATGTGAAAACCTTTTTTTCGCAATCGCTGCCCAAAAAGCAATGCATAAAAGGGGTCGGTAGCAGAAAAGATCGTTCCTCCAAAAATAGAATTCCCCAGATTTGTGGTAAAAAGGCTACGGTTTATTTTTACTTCAATTGCCTTAAAACCCTTTTCTATCTTCTTCACCCAAATACGTTGAAAAAGCATTGGAGGATAAAGCCTCATCAACCATTTTAGTGTATTCTCGGAAATAGTCATTTGTAATTGGTCGGAATTTCAGTAATAAGCCAACTGATCCTAAACAGTGATTTGGTTATAACGAAATTAGTTTAAATTTTGAATTTCAAAAGTAGATTCTTGTTTTTTTGTAACATTTATCACAGATTTTGATCTTACAAGTAATTTAAACCAAACAAAATTCTTATGAAAAACTGCTACGTGTTCCTATTTTCAACTTTATTTTCCCTTTCCATATATGCACAGCAATCTATCAGCGTGCAACATCAACCGGCTGCTATTTTTAAAGAAAAAGGCGAACATGAACAACACCTTAATTTCGATTTCAGGATCAACAATCTATCTTCCGATACATTAACGTTAACCAAAATAAGCTGTTCGGCTTACACGGTCAATGATGAATTGCTTTATCAGTACTTTCTTGATAACAACGGAACAGCACCTAGTATTGAAATTATTCCAAAACGAGTGTTTCCCGGGAAATCAACCCATTTGTTGTTCAATCCTTTTTCAGATTTTGAATCAACACTAAATTTAACTCGATTAAATTATGAATTTATATTCACTGATCCTTCAGACCATGAATTTGTTATAAAAGATACCATTCATCCGCTCTTCTATGATCAACATCTAAATTTTTCTGCTCCTGTAAAAGGCAGGTTCCTGGTATATGATGGCCATGATTTTTATTCTCATCACCGTCGTTTTGACTATGAATTTCCGTTCATTAAAGAATTGGGGCTATCCAGTAATTTCATGCGTTATGCTTACGATTTTGTACTATTAAACGATGCAAATAAGTATTATGAAACCGATGGTAAAAAGGATGAAGATTATAAGGGTTTTGGTCAACCTGTATTTGCCGTTTGCGATGGAAAGGTAATTTATGCTACGGGCGAACATGAAGATGATAAAAATTTTGACGTTAAGAAATTACTTCAAAACCCGCTTGAGCTTTATGGAAACTGTATTGCTATTGAACATCCGAATGGTTCTGTGAGCATTTACGGGCATTTAAAAAAGAACAGCATTTCAGTAAAGGTAGGTGATGTGGTCAAATCCAAACAGGAAATTGCCCGAATTGGTGTTTCTGGAAGTTCTTTTTTCCCACACCTGCATTTTGAAGTAAGAACAAGTATTAAGAACGACGCAGAGGGCCTTCCCTCTTTCTTTTCCAACCTAAAACAAATAAAGGGAAAAGTGGTCGTTCCGGTTAAATCAGGGCTTGCAGAAACAGGTATGATTTACCTAAGTCCCTTCCAATAAATTCCTTATTTATATGGCAGGAAACTGCTATATTTGTGACCCAAGTTATTTATTTGTTTTTCAATCCATCGCTATCGTGTCGGTCTTGCATTTCAAGTTTGGACCCGATAGGTATCGGGTTGAAAAAAAGTAATCGCTCTTTATCTTAATATACAAGCACTATGAAAAAATCAGAT
>DAORKB010000113.1:8738-11116 GCA_035439365.1 Bacteroidia bacterium | reverse complement strand
CCACCTCACAGGATGATCAAAAGAAATTGGATGATTTGAAAGCCATTTTCGGAAATGCAACTGCACTTGATTTTTTGTTTTGTCAAAATACCAGTGCAAAAACAAAGATAACAACGCAACGGTATGCTGTTTCAAATTACCCGGATCTGATGAAAGAAGCCAGAGGTGTGTTTAATGACCGTTTGACCTACTGGACCATTTTAACAAATAAGCTAATCGAATAAAATTCGATTAGCTTATTTGCATACTATTATTTTGTTTCTGCTGCAGATGATTCATTTGCAGCATTTTTATTCTTACCTAAATAAAAGGTTACGCCAAGCCAGATGTTGGAAACAGAAAAGTTTGCATTTACATAAGAGTTTTTGTATTTGTAGTCAGTTTGGTCTTTTGAATTTGATTTTGAATAGGACAAATCTCCAAGAGTAGCCTCTAAACTTAATCTGTTATTTACAAAGTAAAAAAGCCCAGGAGTTAAGTAACCATAATAACCGCTTCCTTTTCTTTCAGATTTAGAGCTTTTATCACCAAAAGAATCACTGTATGAAGCTGTTTCAGTAGTTTGTTTTTGTATTGCATAACCATTCGTCAATTTAAAGAACACCCCGAACTTACTTTTGTAAATAGGTTGATTGTAACGCATAAAAACACCAGTAAAATTGTATTTGCTTCTATTCATATTTGTATTTCTATACGTGATATCTACAATTTCTGAATAAGCTTTAGAAAAACGTATTTGTTCTTCTATTCCAATTGCAAAGCGATTTGCTAAGAAATAACCGACATTCAAATCACATCCGAATTGCTGGGATTTAAATTTATTTGTATGATTGGAAATATCATTGTGAGTGCCCTTGCCCTTATTAGAAGAACCATTGATATTACCATTAACCATTAATTGACCTTTGTTATATTGTGCAAAGCTTTGAATACTTATCAATAACAAGGCTATGAAAAGCTGTTTTTTAATCATGTGATATGAATATTTAGTATGTTAATATGAAAGTGATTTATTGCTCTTTATCTTTGGATTTACAGCCAAAATAATAGCTAAACCCTAAATTTAAACCTTCTGTGAAAAAATTTGCACTAACGCCATCATTTATATATACAGTTTTTGTAGTTGGCAAGTTGGTGTAGCTTGATGTCTCATTTAGCTTTTGGATAGAGTAAGATACGGATCCCAAGGTAACTTCAGCGCTGAATTTCGGGTGGAAAAAATAAATAATACCCGGGTGTAAGGAAATGGTATATCCTCTTGATAAATTTTCTATTGATTGCCTGGACTTGATTCCATTTGCTTCTGATGTCGATTCAGATTTTTGTTTGTTCCATGTGAATACATTGTTTAAAGACAAGAAAAAGGAAAATTTGTTTTTAGATTCGAAATTGTAGCGTGCAAAAATTCCGGCAAAATGATCGGATCGTTTTTGTATTTCTTCTTCTCTATTTGAAAGAGATAGTTCTTTCGAGTTATTAAAAATATCACTTCCGGCCCTACCTGTTAGTCCGATTGAAAAATGGTCCGTAGGAAAGTAACCAATATTAAAGCCTCCAAGGCCCAAAGAATTGTTACCTCCATAGGAAACAGCAAGGTTTCCATTCACTACAAATTTGTTTTTATTTTCTTGCGCATTGGCAAAAATAATTGGTAACAAAAATAAACCAGTTAAAATTTTCTTTATCATGTGTATATTTTTTTGAATGTTGTAAAAGTAGATCATTCACAGGGGATTCAAATTGATATTTATTTAGCGGTCAATAAATTGGTGTATCTGGTTAAAAGCGAAGTGTTTTTAAAAAATGTTAGGAGGACTGTTTTCTTTTTGTTTTCAGTTGTTTTGAAGGGATGTTGCTGAAAAAGTTAATGGATGTTAAAATGTTTGCTTTGAGCAAGCGGTAGAAAAATAAGGTAAGAATTGTCTGTTAAAAAATGAAAAATTGAACTGATTATTTCCAGTTGAGACAAGATGGAGTGAAGTCAACTAAATTTAATTTGGATTTTTCATAAAATCAAGAATCTGATCAAAACTTTTATTCCAGGGATTTAAAAATTGAAAGATCATTTCATAGTGGTTTTTTCTTTTTTGTAAAATGAGAGATGCATTGGGTTGTACTTTTTTTAACGCAGGATAAAAAATAGCGTAATCTTTTTTAATTCCAGGATACGTATGAGTACCCATAAAGAGCAAGAACGAAGGCGTATTCGAGTTTAAATGTGAAATGGGCGACGCTTTTTTCCATGTTTCTTCTGAATGAGAAAATGTTGGGAAATAGATACTGTCGCCAGGTTCGTTTGAAGTTTTTAAATAGGAGTGCATATCCAATCCGAATGCATCGATAACAATAACACCTTTCAACGGATTTTTAATAGCTGC
>DAORKB010000113.1:0-8638 GCA_035439365.1 Bacteroidia bacterium | reverse complement strand
TTGCCATGAATCCAATTACCACCATGAATAAAAATAAGTACGGGAGAAAAGGTACTTTGTTTAGGAGCATATACATCTAAAGAACGTTGGTTTGCCGGATCAAAAACAATATTTTTTGATTGGCTTATCCTTTTGAATGAACAACCGGTGAAAAGTAAAAGAAGTAATGACAACAGTAAAGGTGATTTTGTTAGCATGAGAAAAAAATTCGGATATAAAATATACGATAAGTTTTTGTAGTCAGTTTTGAGAAAAGTAAAATAAAAACGCCCTGTCTTTTTACAGGGCGTTTTTATTAAAATTAAATGTATTTACTGTCCGTGGCAGTTTTTGTATTTTTTTCCACTACCACAAGGACAAGGATCATTCCTTCCGATCTTTTGTTCTGCTCTTACCGGTTGAGGTTTTGGTTTGTTCTCCGGAGCTTCCAGTGCAGCAGGTGAACCAGGTTCATTGCGGCTGGTTTGTACTTGTTCTTTGCGTGGTGCTTGTACACGTGCTTGTTGCACTGTATTTTGAACATCTTCGTTTGGCAAGTTTGCACGTAACAGGAAAGAAACCATTTCTTTGTTTACTTCGCTTACCATGCGTTTAAATAATTCAAACGATTCAAATTTATAAACCAATAATGGATCTTTTTGTTCGTACACCGCATTTTGAACGGATGTTTTTAATTCATCCATTTCACGTAAATGCTCTTTCCATGCATCATCAATCATTGCCAATGCAGTTCCTTTTTCTAGTCCCAGAACAAGCTCATGCCCTTTCGTATCGTAAGCACGTTTTAAATTGATCACCACTTGCAATGTTTTAATGCCATCGGATAATGGTGTTACAATGTTTTCGAATTTTTGACTTTGATTTTCATACACCTCTTTCATAATCGGAAATGCTTTCTCGGCGATGAAATTATTTTTGTTCGTGTAGAATTCTTCTGCTTGTTTGTATAGTCTGTCAGTGATCTCCTGAGCATTTAATTTTGTAAATTCCTCTTCAGCTACAGGAGGCTCCATTGCTAATACACGCAATACTTCAATGTTAAATCCTTCAAAATCTTTTTCGGTGTGATATTCATTTACGATGGTATCGCAGGTATCATAAATAGAGTTGGCAATATCAACTGCAAGTCGCTCACCAAACAATGCGTGTCTTCTTTTCTTATAAATAACTTCACGTTGTGAGTTCATCACATCATCGTATTCGATCAATCGTTTACGGATACCAAAGTTATTTTCTTCTACTTTCTTTTGAGCACGTTCAATGGATTTGGTGATCATGCCGTGCTGAATTACTTCACCTTCCTGGATACCCATGCGGTCCATCATTTTGGCAATACGCTCGGAACCGAATAAACGCATCAAATCATCTTCCAATGACGCAAAAAACTGAGATGAACCCTTATCACCCTGACGACCCGCACGACCACGTAACTGGCGGTCAACACGTCTGCTTTCATGTCGCTCCGTACCAATAATCGCTAAACCTCCTGCATCTTTTACTCCAGGCCCAAGTTTAATATCTGTACCACGACCAGCCATGTTGGTAGCAATGGTTACTGTGCCTGCTTGTCCCGCTTCCGCTACAATTTCTGCTTCGCGTTGGTGTAATTTCGCGTTTAACACGTTGTGTTTAATTCCACGAAGTTTTAGCATACGGCTCAACAATTCGGAGATTTCAACCGAGGTGGTACCAACCAAAACGGGGCGCCCTGCACCTACACATTTTACTACTTCTTCAATAACGGCATTGTATTTTTCACGTTTGGTTTTGTATACCAAATCTTCGGAGTCAATACGTGCAATCGGTCTGTTGGTGGGTATAACCACCACATCCAATTTATAAATATCCCAAAACTCACCGGCTTCTGTTTCTGCAGTACCCGTCATACCGGCTAACTTGCTGTACATACGGAAATAGTTTTGCAGTGTAACCGTTGCATAGGTTTGTGTAGCCGCTTCAACTTTTACATTCTCTTTCGCTTCAATTGCCTGGTGCAAACCATCTGAGTAACGGCGCCCTTCCATGATACGGCCCGTTTGCTCATCTACAATTTTAACTTTACCATCCATGATGACATACTCCACATCTTTTTCAAAAAGGGTGTATGCTTTTAATAATTGGTTAATGGTATGAACACGTTCTGATTTAATGGAATAATCACGGATTAATTCATCTTTCTTCTTCGCTTTTTCTTCAAGCGGCATTACTGCTTTTTCAAGCTCTGCAATTTCAGCTCCTACATCTGGTAATACGAAGAATTTAGCATCTTCCGAAGAAGTAGAAATCAATTCAAGACCTTTCTCTGTTAATTCTATAGAGTTGTGCTTTTCATCAATCACAAAAAATAATTCAGCATCTACTTTGTGCATTTCACGTGATTGATCCTGCATGTAATGGTTTTCTGTTTTTTGCAGAATGGCTCTCACACCGGGTTCACTCAAAAATTTAATAAGTGCTTTATTTTTAGGTAAACCTCTGAATGCACGTAACAGTGCCATTCCGCCTTCGCCTTCTTTTTCTCCTGTTTTACCTTCGCCGATTAAACGTTTTGCATCTGTCAGCGCTGTATTGATATATGATTTTTGTGCATTCACGATGCGCTCAATTCTTGGTTTTAACGGAGCAAACTCCTGATTATCGCCTTTGGGAGTAGGACCGGAAATAATCAATGGGGTTCGTGCATCATCGATCAAAACGCTGTCAACCTCATCCACAATTGCATAGTTGTGTTTGCGTTGTACCAAATCTTCCGGACTGCGTGCCATGTTATCACGCAGGTAATCAAAACCAAACTCGTTGTTGGTACCAAATGTAATATCGGCAGCATACGCCTTTCTGCGTTCTACGGAATTTGGCTCATGTTTATCAATACAATCAACTGATAAACCATGGAACTCGAATAGAGGACCATTCCATTCCGAATCGCGGAACGCCAAATAATTGTTTACCGTTACCACGTGAACCCCTAGGCCGGTAAGTGCATTTAAGTATACAGGTAAGGTACCTACCAGGGTTTTTCCTTCCCCAGTACCCATTTCTGCAATTTTACCCTGATGCAATACGATACCACCGATCAACTGTACATTGTAATGCACCATATCCCAGGTAACTGTATTTCCGGCGGCAACCCAACTGTTTTGCCAATATGCTTTATCTCCTTTAATTTCAATGGATTTGCGTTTAGAGGCAAGGTCGCGATCCATTTGTGTAGCAGTGACTTCCAAAACCGGTGATTCTGAAAATCGTCTGGATGTTTCTTTAACAACTGCAAAAGCTTCAGGAAGTATTTCGCTTAATATGATTTCATTTTTTTTGATGATGGTTTTATCAAGCTCATCAATTTGTTCATACATTTTTTCCTTTTCTTCAATGTCAAGAGAAGGATCTTCATCTATTTTTTTTCGAAGTGTTTCAATCTGTTCACGTTCCACAGACACATTGTCAACGATACGTTTTTTGAACTCGTTGGTTTTTGCACGGAGCTCATCATTACTTAAGCTGCTTAGTTTAGGATAAACGGCAAGTATTTTATCAAGGATAGGTTGTATCTCTTTTAAATCTCGATCGGACTTTGTTCCAAAAAATTTGGAAACGCTTTTAGTTATAAAATCTAACATATCGTACTTCTTTTAGTATATGCATTTAAAGGATTGCAAAAATAGCCATTTTTTGGCTAGGTTTTACGAATTTTATTCCATGGTCAAAAGCCTTATAAATAAAGAAGAATAAGAGAT
This sequence comes from Bacteroidia bacterium, assembly GCA_035439365.1. GTDB lineage: Bacteria > Bacteroidota > Bacteroidia > 2-12-FULL-35-15 > 2-12-FULL-35-15 > 2-12-FULL-35-15. Next base: position 4,904 of record DAORKB010000113.1, on the reverse strand, counting down.
TTTGTGGAGTTTAAAAATCGGGGGTAGGTTGTCAACTATTATTCCTTTTTTGGGAAGTCTGACAAATTGACGATGTTGGGGCGCTACGCCAAACGGAGAGCTTTTACAAATAAAATAGGCCTTCGCTAAAGCTTCGGCCTACGAAGCAAAAAAGCGCCACATTTGTAGCGCTTTCCTTATTTAATACTCATCTTCATTAAAGAAGAAATCTTCTTTTGTAGGGTAATCCGGCCATATTTCTTCGATCGATTCGTAAATTTCACCTTCATCTTCTATTTCCTGAAGGTTTTCAATTACTTCCATCGGTGCTCCGGAACGTATTGCAAAATCGATTAATTCATCTTTAGAAGCTGGCCAGGGAGCATCTTCCAGGTTCTTTGCTAATTCAAGTGTCCAGTACATAATTCAATTATTTATTTAAGCCGGAACGTAAATCTTGAAACAAAATTTTCGTTCCTTATTCATTTTTGTGCAAAAGTAAAAATTTATTCCACTTATCAAACAGGTAATTCCTGTTTTTTGGTTTTAAGCTGAATTTTTTTGCCAAACGGCAGTAAAATCAATGTTTTTGTTGTTAATAATCCTGTATACGAAAACTTACATACGAGGTTTCCAGGGAATTTCTGCTGCTTTTAAATCCTGGGTTAGTTTTCGCGACAGCACAAATAAATAATCACTCAAACGATTCAGGTATTTAATAACCATAGGTGATACTTCTTCTGATTCGGATAAATGGATCACCAAACGTTCTGCTCTCCTGCAAACACAACGGGCAATATGGCAATAAGAGACAATGGTATGCCCACCGGGTAAAACAAACGACTTCATTTCCGGAAGCGTCTCATCCATTTTATCCATTTCCGTTTCAAGAAGGGTGATGTCCTCTTCTTTTAGATCGGGAATTTTCATTTTGCTTTTTCCCGGATCCGAGGCCAGGGATGAACCAATCGTAAACAATCGATCCTGGATTTCGATCAGCAATTCAATTGTATGCACATCTATTTTTTGATCGCGAATCAATCCGATATGAGAATTTAACTCATCCACCGTCCCGTATGCTTCAATACGAATGTGATGTTTAGGAACCCGTGTGCCTCCAATGAGTGAAGTTTGTCCCTTGTCTCCGGTTTTGGTATATACTTTAAACGTCATGTTATACTGTGTGTGAACTCATCGTAATGATGTTTTCATTTTGATAATCCCGTTCCACCAAACCATCTTTTATTCTTACAATGCGATGTGCATGTTGCGCAATATCCTCTTCGTGTGTAACCAAAATAATCGTGTTACCTTTTTTATGAATCTCTTCCAATAATCCCATAATTTCTATGGATGTTTTGGAGTCGAGGTTTCCCGTTGGCTCATCTGCGAGAATGATGGCCGGCTTGTTTACAAGTGCACGCGCAATGGCAACACGTTGACGCTGTCCGCCGGAGAGCTCATTTGGTTTGTGCATCATACGGGTGCTAAGACCAACCTGATCCAGCACTTCTTTCGCACGAATCAACCGATCATTTTTGGTAAAGCCTGCATAAATTAAAGGAAGCATAACATTGTCCAACGCTGTGGAGCGTGGTAATAAATTGAAGGACTGAAATACAAAACCGATCTCCTTGTTTCTAACTTCTGCCAACGCATTGTCATGCATTTTGGCAACAGAGGTTCCATTGAGTACGTAATCTCCATTGCTTGGTGTATCCAGGCAACCCAAAATATTCATCAATGTAGACTTTCCACTACCAGATGGTCCCATCAAGGCAACATATTCATTTTTATGAATAGCAAGAGATATAGAACGGAGCGCATGAATTTCTTCCGTTCCGATCTTGTATTTTTTTGCAATATTAGAAAGCTCGATGATGGGTTTCATAATGGAAACGAATGTACGATTTTTTATAAAGAGAATTATTAAAAAATAAACAAGCTATTCTAAATATTGAGCGAATAGGAGGGTTAATTATTAAGAGTAATTCGCTTTCTTATTCTGCTCAACGATTCAGCCTTTACACCGATATAACTTGCAATGCAATATTGCGGTACTTTTTGAAAAATATCAGGTTGTTCTTTCAGCAATTTCAAATACCGTTGTTCCGGACTATCTGTAAGATAACATTTCATCCATTTTTGCTGTTCAGCAAATACTTTTTCCATGACCATTCTCGAGATTGTTTCAAATCTTGGAAATTTTGAAAATAGTTGTTGCGCTTTCGATTCATTACCAACAACAATCGAAGTAGGCTCCATACAGACTAAAGCCTCTGTTGAATCAATTGTACGTATTTGTTCACTGGAAATGATCCATTGCTGCTCTCCAAAAAAACCGGTTGTTATCTCGTTACCATCAACAGTCTTAAACTGTCTTATAAATCCTTCCAGGATAAAAAAAGTATTTGTATTGATCTGGTTTTCCTTCACAATGAATTCACCTTTTTCGTAATCTTTTACCAACATACTTTCCCATAGTACATCTACTTCTTGTTTAGATAATTCTGTAAACTGAGAAAAGTAGTCAATAAGTTTATTCTTCATGTTACAATTAAATGACTTTATAGTAAACCTATGTGCCTTAATTTTTAGCCACATAGGCACATAGGATTTAAAGGATAAATATAGCAAACAAATTTCTTAACCAAAGTCAATGAACCTGTATATGGCCTGAAATACTTTTGTAGCGTAAACCAATACTCATCAAAATGAACTTAAGAAAATTAATTACAATGCAAGTGGCAACTATTCTTCACTTGGCATTGATCGGGCAAACATCGGAAAAATTGCTATTTAAACCTGACCCTCGTTTAGGCAACTCCGCAAGCAAAGCAATGTTTTTTCAGATTAGGGGCAGTACACCGTCTGGTTTAATTGAAACAATGCATAAACAAAACGATTTAGCGAATTTAAATAATCCTGCAACTAAACTAAAGTTTGATATGAACAACGACAAAACTAATTTTTTTATGGAAAACAGAAGGAACAGATACTCATCGCTATGGGCATTCACATCATTAAATTATTTATATGCAGACTTAGTTGGGTTGATGGATAAAAACGTGTTATCACAATATCAGGAAGGGTTTGTAGGAGGTATGCAAATTACACCGGCTTTTCTCACTACGGCTGCTATGCTGATGCAGATACCTCTTTCAAATGTATTTCTTCCACAGGTAATAAAAAATGAAAGAACACTAAAGTGGGTTCAGGTGGCTTCAGGAATTGCCATGACATTGATCCAGACAGGAACTCTTTTCCTGGGAAAACCTACATCTTACTATGCTTTGTTTTCTGTTATAGAGATAGGGGTAACAAGTTATATTGCTTTTGATGCATTAAAATGGAAACCCAAAAGAATACTAGCAAACCTGGAGTGAGAAACTATTTTTGTTTAACAATGAACATTGAAGTTGTATCCGGATTAATTTTGAATCGGTCATCTAAACGCATCCCGATTACCCAAACAATTTTTTCATCGGAGCACAATAGCCAACTATTCTCTTTTTGAATCAGTGATAATTTTTTGTCTATAAAAAAATCACTTAATTTCTTTTTCCCTTTCATCCCAAATGGTTGAAACACATCACTTGTTTCCCATTTGCGGATGGTAAGTGGAAATTTCAGCTTATCCAAATCAATCATAACTAGATCATCTGTTTTAGAAATCGTTTTTTCAGAAGAATAACGTTCTGTGTGAAACTCCAGATTTAATGATGGTGTTTTCAGATCAACCTGATCTTTTGAAATAAGATATATTTCCGGTGTTTCTGTTTTTTTTGTTAATGGTTGTAAAAGCAGAAAAGTTCTGTCTTTTACAAGACGATGCGTTGTTCCAAAAAATGCTTTGCCAGATTCTCCATCCAGAATGCTTAGGATATCAGTTGTGGTTGAACTATTAAAACCATACGGTTTCAATAATTCGAACAAATATGCAGAAAGCGGATCTAATTTTTTTAACTCCGGAATGGAGATGCGAATAGTATGGTTATATTCACTACAAATTCTGGAACGAACTTCTTCGATCGTTTGTTTATAAATAATTTCTGCCTCGCGTAAATTTTCGATGGAACGAATAATGGAAGATTCTGCAACCGGGTTAAATTCATTTAAAACCGGTATCAAATGATGTCTGATTTTATTTCTTAAATAATGATCCGATGCGTTGCTGCTGTCTTCTCTGTATGCAATATGATGTTCTTCTGCATAAGCAAGAATTTCTTTTCGTGTTGTAAACAGGAAGGGGCGAATGATTTTTCCTTGCTTTGGAACAATGCTTCGAAGGCCGGAAATACCGGTACCGCGAATTAAATTGATAAAAAATGTTTCAATCACATCGCCCTGGTGATGAGCTGTAGCAATGTATTTGTAATTGTTTTCTTTTCGGATTTTTTCAAACCACTCATAGCGTAATTCACGGGCAGCTACCTGTGTAGATAATTTATTTTTATTTACGTAATCTTTCGTGTCAAACCGGATGTGGTGAAATGGGGTTTTAAATGTTGAAGCAAGTTGCTTAACAAATTGTTCATCTTCATTGCTTTCATCATCACGTAATTGAAAATTGCAATGTGCTATGGCAAATTGTAAACCTGCCGAATGGAAGAGGTGACACATCACAACAGAATCAATGCCGCCACTTACCGTTAGCAGAATTTTATCTTTTGGATCAAAAAGATGTTCTTGTTTTATGTATCTCAATAATTGTTCTTTCATTCTGATTGTAAAATTAGGAAATGGCTGCCAAAACTAATCTTCTAATACCTCAAACAACGCTTTTGCTTTTAACAAACACTCTTCATATTCCTTTTCTGCATCAGCTTTATCTGTTATTGCACTGCCTACCATAAATGAAACGTACTGCTTTTTCTGATTGTACAAAATGCTTCTGATCACTACGTTAAAATCAAAATTGCCCT
>DAORKB010000112.1:0-11119 GCA_035439365.1 Bacteroidia bacterium | reverse complement strand
CAAGCAGAGACCAATAACTGCTGGTATTACTGGAAATGTAGTAAATCCGGTACGCTGGAATTTGATATTGTTCCGAATGATGGTACGAGTGATATCGATTTTATTGTGTTTAAGATGAAGAATGCAAATGCGCCGGATGTATGCAACGATGATCCAGGTATTAATAACAGCAGAACAACGGAGCGTTGCAGTTCATCAAGTTGTTTAGGACCCACCGGAGGTACGGGTTTGAAGACCGGATATACGATTACAACAAAAAGTGGCGGTGGTTGTGATACGGTTAATAATAATCCCGTTCTTGCTTATTTGAAACCACTGGATATGGTGGCTGGGACCATGTATGCACTGTATATTAATAATGCAAATTCTTCTTCAGGGTTTTCGATTGATTTTGGAGGAACAGGTGAGTTTGAGGGCCCTACAGCAAAAATAAATGCAGATAAAGTAACAATTTGTGAAGGCAATACTATAAAATTTGATAAGTCAACTTCATCCGGTTATGATGCAGGTAAATTGGAATGGACATTTACCGGAGGAACACCTGCTACTTATACTGGTGATGGACCTATTGAGGTGAAATATGATACCCCAGGAAACTATGTTGCCATCATTAAGGCAACGGGTGGAAAATGTGTTCAGACAGATTATGTAAACATTACTGTAAATGCTGGTGCAACTGTTTCCGTTGAGTCAAAGGAAGTTTGTGAGAAAGGAAATGTAACCCTGAAAGCAATACCTACTATACCAGGCGGTGTTTTCAAATGGACCCCTGGACCTCCAACCGGAAGCAAGGCCGATTCTACGCTTACCGTATCACCATCAACTACACAAACGTATACTGTTACTTACTCTTTAGCAGGTTGTGATGCCGAAGCATTGGGTGTAGTTACTGTAAATAAAAACCCGGAAGTAAATGTGAATAGCGAAAATGTTTGTCCGGGAAGTCCTGTTGATTTAAAAGCAACTGTGACAGAAACCGGCTCTAAACCAACATTTCAATGGTCAACTGGTGAGACAAAACAAATAATAACGGTTTCTCCTACGGTAAAAACAACCTACACGGTTATTGCAACAAGTGAAGAAGGGTGTAAAGATACAGCAAGTGGTACGGTGGATATTAACGGAAGATTAAAAGTACTGCTGAAGGACACAATCGCATGTAAAGATGGTACGGTGCAGCTACTTGCAAATCCGAATGGTGCGGGTTATACCTACAAATGGACTGCTTCAAACGGTACTGTAATCAGCGACCCTGCAATTTATAATCCTACAGCTGTGGTAAGCACAGCCACTACGTTCTCCGTGTCAATTGTGAGTGATAAAGGATGCGTCGGCGATAGCTCGATGACTGTTTCCATCGACCCGGCAATGAGTGCTTCTTTAACGTTGTCGCCTGTTTCCTGTGGTGCATGTGATGGGAAAATTACTGCGACTGTTTCAGGCGGAACAACTCCTTATAATTATTCATGGACAGATGGATGTGATAAAGCCGCATGTACTGAATTGTGTCAGGGAGCTTACACACTTACTGTTACAGACAAAATCGGATGTATCATAACAAAAGATACCACATTGGTTGCACCACCAAATTTCACTGCGCAAACTTCTATTGTGCAAAGCATTTGTGGATTGTCTAATGGAAGTGCCACAGTAGTTGCTACAGGTGGAGGTGGTAATTTTAAGTATGAATGGAATGATAAGGATAAGCAAGACCAGGCAACTGCTACAAATTTACCTGCCGGAAAATATTGTGTAACTGTATCCGATGCAAATAATTGTAAGAAAATTGAATGTGTTGATATAATTGATAGACCGGGTTTTACAGCTACGATTAGCGCTGTAACAAAAACATCCTGCTTTGGTGTTTGTGATGGTACTGCAGAAGTAGCTGTTACAGGCGCATATGGGCCGGTGTCTTATTCATGGAACACCAACCCGAATTCTCAAACGAGTGTTAAAGCAACGGGCTTGTGTGCAGAAGATTATATCGTAACTATAAAAGACAGTGTTGGTTGTAAAGATACGTTGCATGTTAAAATTGAGCAACCAACAAAAGTGGTGTTGGATCCTTTACCGGTTGTAAAACTTTGTATCGGAAGTAGTGCTACGTTGAATGCTGTTGCACATGGCGGAAGTGGAAACTACAAATACATCTGGACCGAATTGCCAGACACCACTGCATCTGTTTCGGTATCACCAACAGTAAGCACGGATTATCATGTATCGGTAAGAGATGGTAACGGTTGTGTGTCGGATCCTTTAACAATAAAAGTTGTTGTAAATCCTGCATTGCAAGTAACTGTGTCTGGTAAAACAAAATTGTGTTTAGGTGATTCAACAAAATTAACAGCTGTCGGATCTGGTGGAAATAGTGGACCGTATACGTATACATGGGCACCTGCAATTGCAACTCTTTCAAGCTCTGTGACCATTACACCAAAAACAACGCAAACGTATACAGTTACAGTTAAAGATGAATGTGGAACACCTGCGGCAACAGATACCATTCGTGTAGTTGTAAATGCAATACCTGAAATTAAATTTACTGCTGATACAACACAAGGTTGTGATCCGCTTGAAGTTACCTTTAATGCCGATAGTACAAAAGTGCAAGGCGGCTCTATTGACGATTGGAAATGGGATTTTGGAGATGGAGCAAAATCCGATTCAAGAAATCCAACACATCTTTTTGAGTCAAAGGATGGAAAAACAACCGTTTATTCTGTAAGATTAACTGTGAAATCGAGTAGTTCAATTAATGGTTGTAGTAGCACGGTTATAAAGAAAGATTACATTCGTGTGTTCCCGGTTCCTGATGCAAATTTCGAAGTACCGGTGTCCACAAGTATTGTAAACCCAACAGTTCATTTTATAAATACATCCGTAAGAGCGACATCATGGGATTGGGATTTTGGAGATTCACTTTCATCACCTGTAAATAATGTAAGTACTATTTATAGTCCGGATCATATTTACTCTGAAATTGGTGAGTATTGTGTGAGATTAATCGCGAAAAATTATGGAGGTTGTAGTGATACAACTATCCGTTGTATAAAAATTGATCCGAAATTTGTGTTGTATATTCCGAATGCTTTTACACCAAATGGTGATGACGATAATGATGTATTTTTTGCAAAAGGTGAATATATTACTGAATTTGAAATGCGCATCTTTGATAGATGGGGAATGATGGTCTTCTATTCTGATTCCATTGATAGGGGCTGGAACGGTAAGATTAACAATACATCCGCAGAGCTTTGTCCAAATGATGTGTATGTATATCAGATACGAATAAAAGATAACCTGAACAAAGGACATAAATATGTCGGAAAAGTGACCATGTTAAAAGGCAGATAAAATAAAAAAATGTTTCAATTAGTTCATTGATTTGTTTAATTTCGCGGGCGATAAAATAGGATGAATATCCTCAACTTTTACACCTACAAATTACAAATTTAAATGATTAACAATAATGAAACGTTTTTTTACATCCCTAGCGTTGCTCTTATTTCCTTTCGTTGTAAGTTCCCAAACTCCAAAAGTAGTAATTAATGAAATCATGTATTCACCTCAGTATAATGGAGGTAATAGCATGCATGGTTATTCCAGCTTAACACCTTCTGATAGTTGTGCAGAGTGGGTTGAACTGTATAATCCAAGTACCTGCGAAACTGTTGATATCAGTTGTTGGGTATTGGGTTCAGATGAAGGGGGTATTGGATTAAATCGTAACTACGGCGCCTTTGTTTTTCCTCAAGGAACAACTATACCGCCACGTAGCTTTATAGTTGTTGGCGGGACATCAGCGCCTAAAGCGGATTTTGATTCAAATAAATCACAATATTTTTGTGGTTCTGCTCGCTGGTATTTTAGTAATCAAAATGGTTGGATTGGTTTATTCAAAGAAGATGGTACTGTAATGGATGCAGTATACTGGTCAACGATGGGACAATCAGCTTTAAAAATGGCCGGTGAGTTTTCGAATTCAATGACCACTGCCGGTTACAACTGCATTTGTAGTGGTACAATCCTCAATAGCAAACCTGCAAAAGAGATCGATGGAATCGAGTTTGCCGGTACTTCAACCGGAGGTTTGGGAGAAGGTTGGAAAAGAACAGTAGATGGAGGAAGTACCTGGGAAAAAGAATTTGCAAATCAGTCAACTCCTAAATCATGTAATGGAGCATGTGCATTACCACTACAGGCTGTTGTTCATGGAGTAAACCCTAAAAACTGTGATGATAAAGGAAATGCAAAAGTTACTGTTACGGGCGGAACACCACCGTATGAATATTCCTGGAGTAATGGGAGCGGTAATGTAGAAGCAATTGATAATTTATCTCCCGGAAATTATACCTGTACCGTTACAGATGCCAGTGGCTGTAAAACCTCTGGTCAAGTTACTATCTCACCGGTAAATATTTCTTTTACAGTTTCCGGAACAGTAACCGACCCACTTTGTTATGGTGGAAAAGGATCAATTACAACAACGGTGACTCCATCCGGAGGAGATTATTCCTACGAATGGAATACGGTACCGATTCTAAAAACGCCAAATCTTACGGATGTTTCACCCGGTGATTATACATTACAGGTGAAAGAAAAAGGATGCATCTCCTCCAAAACATTTACAATTAAACAACCGGATAAAATTGTAATTACTACAACCACCACTCCGGCAACCTGTAAAGCAGCTGATGGTTCTGCAACAGCTACAGTAACTGGTGGAACAGGTACCTTTACTTATTCCTGGAGCACAACAACTCCTCAGGAAACTCCAACAGCAGACAGCCTGCGTCCTGGAACATATACCGTTACTGTTACAGATGCCAATAAGTGCAAAGAGTCTGCAACGGTAACCGTTGAAAAGAAAGGTAGTTTAACAGCAACAGTTACCGGTGTTGATGAAAAATGCGGGTTAAAAAATGGTAGTGTTACCATTAAAGCCAATGGGGGAATATCCTGGGTTTGGAATACAGTCCCAGAACAAACAACAGAAACAGCTGATAGTTTGCCTGCGGGAACATACACCGGTACTGTTGAAGACGCAAAAGGATGCGTAGCTACCGGTACCATAACCATTAAAAATTTAACAACCATTGCTGTTAATGTAACCGGAACTCCTGCTTTATGTAAAGCAGCAACCGGAACGGCAACTGTAAATGTGACAACAGGTTTTCCACCATACAAATATGAATGGAACACAACACCTGTTCAAAATAATGAGACAGCTGTTAATCTTGCAGCCGGCAAATATTCATGCCAGATTACGGATAACACAAAGTGTAAAATAGTAGTTGAAGTAGAAGTTAAATCCATTGTTAAAGAATTAACTGCAACAACAAGTGCAACAAACGCTATTTGTTCAACCAGCAACGGAACAGCAGAAGTGAACCCGACTTCCGGAATAACACCCTATAACTTTAAATGGAGCAATGGTAAATCAACTCCAAAAATAGATGGTCTGGCACCTGGAACATATTCCGTTGAATTTTCAGATAAAAACGGTTGCGTTGGAAAATATGATGTTCAGGTAGGAAATAAAATCGATACATTAAAAATTGAACCAACCATCGTGGATGAAACCTGTTCAAATAAAAATGGAAAAATAACAGCAATCGTTACGGGAGGTACTTCACCTTACACCTATAGTTGGAACAATATCAATACACCTTCATCCAATCTTGAGAATATACCTGGGGGAGGTTATACATTAGTCGCTACCGACACGTATGGCTGTATCGGTAAAAAAGTAATGGATGTAAAAAATATTGTTACGATTCTTGTGAACAGTGTTATTAAACCAGATACGTGCCTAAAAGGAGTGGGGAGTGTTTTATTAATTCCGGCAAGTGGACAAGCACCTTATACGTATCTATGGAACACTACCGATACAACAAAACAGTTGAATAACTTAAGTGAAGGTGTTTACACTGCAACCGTAAAAGATGCATTGGGTTGCAGAAATACAACTCAGTATGCAGTAGATAACATAAATTATGTATTTAATGGCTCTGTTATAGGTAACAGAGATTTACAACAGGATGAAGAATCGGTTCTCTCTATCGAATTACCACCAAACTGGACTTTAAAATACTGGGTAGGCATTGATGGAGATACGGTCAGTAAACCCAGCATTAAGTTATTTGTTCCGTATCCACGCTATGGTGATTTCACCGTTCAGGTTGCTGTGAAAAGCGCTTATGGTTGTGAAGAAATAATTACATTGCCCGTTTATGTTGAACCCAGCTGGACCTTCTATATTCCAAGTGGCATCACTGTAAACTACGATTATTACAACGATAATTTTTACCCTAAATTTACAGGCATCAGTGAAATGCAAGGATGGATATACAATCGTTGGGGAGAAAAAATTTATACATTTAAAAGTATGTATGATGTGTGGGATGGATATTACAATGGGGAAAAAGTGCAGCAGGATATTTACGTTTATAAATTTAAATTCAAAGACCTAAAAGGTATCCAGCACGAAAAATCAGGTATTCTAACCGTGTTAAAAAGCGGTAGTTAATAGCTGCTTATATAGCTTTAAAAGCATCTGCCCATCAAATGGGTGGGTGCTTTTTTGTTTTACGCGATTATTTAATCCAGCTTTCTGCATTTTTTTCAATAAGTTTGCATACTTTCTAAGCGTAGCGTATGAGCTATTCAAAAGAAAACGAATTGACAACCTAATCATTAATTTAAAAACTTATAGTATGAAACGATTTGCAACAGCTAACTGGCAAGGAACCGGAAAAGAAGGTAAAGGACATATCTCAACACAAAGTACCGTATTGAACAAAACACAATATTCATTTGCAACACGTTTTGCAGAAGGTGTTGGTACAAACCCTGAAGAATTAGTAGCAGCAGCACACGCTGGATGCTTTACCATGAAACTTAGTTTTAATTTGACAGGTGCAGGTTTTACGCCTGAAAACATCGACACACGTTGTGATATCACGCTGGATACAGAAAAAGGTGCTATTTCAGAATCGCATTTGAAAATTTCTGCAAAGGTACCAGGTATTACAAAAGAAAAATTTGAAGAGTTGGTGTTGCATGCAAAAGAAAATTGCCCGATTTCAAAATTGTACAATACAACGATTACATATGAAGCGACGCTGGTGAATGAAGCACAGCATGCTAATTAAAAGTAGAAAAACCGCGATGAGCGGTTTTTTTGTTAAGGCGTCCAGCCTCCTTCCCCTTCTATTTTTTTATCCAGATTTTTTGTAGTAAATTGTATCTACCAACATCGTTGGAAAATACGTTCATGTACGAATTCAATTTTTAGTTTATTCACTTAAATAAATTAAATCATGATAAGAACAGCTACTTTTTTTTTGTTTCTATTGATTACTATTACAAATTCAACTGCACAAACCGTTAACATTACTGTTGATGCATCTGCCGGACGAAGAACCATCTCTCCATACATTTACGGAAAAAATAATAACCTCTCCGATGATCCTTCTTCTCCGACAAAACCAGCACAATGGAAATTGATGCGTGATGCTGGTTTGCGTTTTACAAGAGAATTTGGTGGAAACAACGGAAGTAAATATAATTGGAGATTAAAACTCTCCAGTCATCCCGACTGGTACAACAATGTATACAGCCACAACTGGGATTATGCAGCAAAAACATTCCAGGATAGTTTGCCCGATGCGCAAGGGATGTGGGGCTTTCAACTCATCGGCAAAGCAGCATCTACCAACAAATCTAACTTTGATGACTGGAGCTATAATGGTTCTACGTATTGGGATGGTGTAGCTCAAAATCTTGCCGGTGGAGGTGTAGTCAATACGAATGGAGGGAGCAAAGCACAAAAAGAAGGTGATCCAAACTTGTATTTGGTGAATTGGACCGCTGATTCAACAACTGCTTTGCTGGATCATTGGTTTGGAACCAATGGGTTAGGTTTTAATAAAAATAAATTCAACTACTGGACAATGGATAATGAGCCGGAAATATGGAACGGTACGCACGATGATATCATGGCTACTTTACCCAGTGCCGAAGCATTCATGCAATTGTACTTTGCAGTAGCAAAAAAAGCAAGAGCAAAATACCCGGATATAAAATTAACAGGTCCTATACCTGCAACAGAATGGCAATGGTACAATTGGGATAATAAAAAAGTAACAGCGAATGGAAAGACCTACACATGGATGGAGTATTTCATCAAACGCATAGCAGAGGAACAAAAAGCAAGCGGTATACGATTACTGGATGTAATTGATATTCACAGTTACCCCGGTGAAACAAAAGATGAGGACATCCTGCAATTGCACCGTATTTATTTTGATACAACCTACGTTTATCCGGGCGCAAATGGTGTGAAAACTACAAGTCCATTGGGTTGGGACAATAACATTACAAAGGAATTTATTTTTGAACGTTGCAACAGATGGTTAAATCAATACGCCGGACCCAATCATCACGTGAATTTTGGTGTTTCTGAATATGGATTTAAAAATATAAATGCGAATGTAACAGCAGTTAGTTATGCCAGCATGCTGGGAACCTTTGCAGAACACAACGTTGAATATTTTACGCCCTGGTATTGGGAAAACGGTATGTGGGAAGTACTTCACTTATTTAGCCGTTATGCTCAAAGAGTAAGTGTAAAGTCTGCATCCGCAAATGAACAAACCGTTTCGGCGTATTCATCCATTAATGCTACAGCTGATTCAATGACCATTATTTTAGTGAACCGTTCCGTAAATCAGGCGCAAACAGTAAATGTGAAGTTGGACAATTTTGTCGTTACAAATGGAAACTATTCCACAAAGCAATTGAAACAATTACCTGCCAACGAAACATTTGAATCGCATACAAAAAATCAATTGCAGGCAGGCACAGTCAACGTAAGTAACAATGCGTTTTCCACGAGTTTACCCGCTTTATCAATTACTGCTGTAATTATAAAAGGAAAAGGAAGTAGTACAGGCTTTAACGAAACAGAAATGGTAAGAAAAAATCTAACTGTTTATCCGAATCCTGTTTCAGCAGAAGAACATCTTACAGTTGATTTAAACAGCAATTATACAGGCACACTGCAAATAGAAGTGTTTAACACATTGGGGCAAATCGTCTATTCAAAAAAATATGCTTCCACTTCATCACAGTTACTGGAATTGCCCTGTTCATCATTAACCCAAGGAATGTATACCATTCAGGTTTCCGGAAACGATCAACAATGGTTTTCGAAGTTTGTTAAGCAATAGAAAATCTATTGTGGCCTATGTGCCTATGTAGTTAAATAAATTAAACACAAGGCACATCGTTTTTATAAGAATTAAGTTTCATTGATTTTTATGATAAACGGTTAGTTTATTATTCGAAAATTTTGGAACTTGCTTCCTGAACTATTTTTAACTTAAAGTCAATGGCAGATTTCTCAACATTAATTAACTCGGATAAGCCAGTATTGGTTGATTTCTCAGCCGAGTGGTGTGGTCCATGTAAAATGATGGCGCCTATTCTTCAGCAGCTAAAGAGTCAAATCGGCGATAAAGCAACAATCCTGAAAGTGGATGTAGATAAAAACCCGAAAGCAGCGCAGGCGTATCAGGTACAGGGTGTACCAACCTTAATTCTTTTTAAGAAAGGACAAATTAAATGGCGACAGTCGGGTGTAGTGCAAGCAGCTGATTTGGTTCGTTTAATAGAAAGTAATTTGTAGTACAGTAGGAATGGAGACACTCATAAAAAAGAATCGGGTAGAATCAATTGACATATTAAGAGGATTGGTGATGGTTATTATGGCGTTGGATCATGTGCGTGATTATTTTCATGTTAGTGCCAATGTTGATGATCCTTTAAATTTGGCAACCACAACACCTTTCTTGTTTTTTACAAGATGGATCACTCATTTTTGTGCCCCTGTTTTTGTATTTCTGTCGGGTACTTCTATTTATTTGCAAAGTTTAAGAAAAACAAAAAAAGAGTTATCCCTGTTTTTAATTAAAAGAGGATTGTGGCTGGTAGTTCTTGAATTGGTGGTGGTAACATTTGGCTGGTCGTTCAATGTGTATTACAACATGTTTTTTTTACAGGTGATTTGGGCTATTGGTATCAGCATGATTATTCTGGGTTGTTTAATTCCATTACCATTTAAAGCGATTGTTGGAATTGGAGCCGCCATTGTTTTTTTGCATAACATATTGGATTTCCCTGAAGCGGCACCCGATTATAAACCAGGACTTTTTATGGATTTTCTCCATCACGGACGATTTGTTGTATATCCGATTATTTCCAATCATGGGTTTCTGATCGCATATGCTTTTTTACCATGGACAGGTTTAATGATGCTTGGATACGGTTTTGGTAAAATAATGGAAATGCCGGATCGCAAAAAAAGATTGAACAGACTAGGATTGGGGCTGATAGCTTTGTTTATAGCATTGCGTCTTTTGAATGTATACGGAGATCCAGTACAATGGTCGCAACAAAAAAATGCGTTGTATACTTTCTTTTCATTTATCAGTGTAAATAAATATCCACCCTCTTTATTGTATATGTGTATTACAATTGGACCGGCACTACTTTTTCTTTCTTTTATCGATACAGTAAAAAATAAAGTAACGGATGTATTAAAAGTGTATGGACGGGTTGCGCTGTTTTATTATTTACTGCATTTATATTTGATTCACCTGTTGAGTGTGATTGACTTCTTTTGGCGGGGTCATAGTTCGGCGGAAATTGTTCAGACACCGTTTAACTTTGTTGTCAGAGGAGAGGGACATAACCTATTCTCTACCTATATCGTATGGATAATAGTAATAGTCTTATTGTATCCACTTTGCAAATGGTATGATGCATACAAAACGAGCCACAAAGAAAAATGGTGGCTAAGCTATTTGTAATAGAAAGTAGTTTCGGGTAAAAGTTAAACTGCTTTTGCAACAGCAATAGGTTCTTTAATAACGGTGTTTCCTTTTTTGTCAAAAAAAGTACAAGTCATTGTACGTGTATCCACGGTCCATCTTTCAACTCCGCTTCCTGCAGCATGTCTGCAAAAAGATAAATAATGTGTTTTACCTTCCTTTTGCTCTTTTAAGAGCTTTTTGAATTTATCCATGTTTTCCTTGTCGGCTAAGACACCGAA
>DAORKB010000111.1:0-11252 GCA_035439365.1 Bacteroidia bacterium | reverse complement strand
CCCTCAAAATGTCAATGTTTATACCAATAAGAAAATCGTGACAGAAAGACGTATTGGCTAAAATTGCGTTTTTAAATATACGATACGAATAAAAATAAAGAAGGTTTTGTTGCCTTCCTACGATTAGTTATTTTCCTCTGCTAGATGCGTCTTTTTCCCCTTCCAAAAAACCCAAATCAACGATTAATCCCCCACCAGTTTTAATCTGAAAACCAGTTTTTCACCATTTTCCGCATCCTGTGTAGCTAAACAAACCGCTCAGTAAAAACCCTGATGTTTCAGTATTTATTTTTTGTATCCTGGATTTTTTATGTATAATATTGTAGCCCAATTGTTCTAAAACCAAGATTACTATGAAGAAAAGCTATTTAAAATACTTATTTATCAATTTTTTTTTCCTGTGCGCCTGTGTCAATAATTCCTTTTCACAAGAAAAATATTGCGGTACAGATGAAGTAATAAATGAATTATTCAAAACTCATCCGGAATTAAAACACCAGCAAGAAGAATACAACGCACTGATTCAACAAAAAATTGCAGCAAAAGCTTTAAGGAAAAATGCTGTTGAAGATAAATACATCATACCGGTTGTGTTCCACATCATTCATACAAATGGTCCTGAAAACATTTCAGATGAACAGATTTTTGATCAAATGAAAGTTTTACAAAATGATTTCAGAAAGTTGAATGCGGATACCTCAAAAATTATCAAAAATACGCCTTTCGATACCTTAGCTGCAGACATCAATATCGAATTTCGCCTGGCTCAAATTGATCCAAAAGGAAATTGTACCAACGGGATCGATCGAATTTATTCACCACTCACTAATTTTGCAGACAATAATTCAAAATTAAATCCCTGGCCCCGTGATAAATATTTGAACGTATGGGTTACAAAAACCATTGGAGCATCCGGAAATGTTGCCGGTTATGCGTATTATCCAGGAACAGCACCATCTGCTTCTGTTGACGGAATTATTATCCTCTCCGATTATATAGGTAGCATAGGCACAAGTAACCTAAACAAATCAAGAGCACTTACACACGAAATAGGACATTATCTGAATTTAATGCACGTTTGGGGAAGTACCAATGCACCTGAAGTTGATTGCAATGGCACCGACCAGGTAGACGACACCCCAACAACACGAGGACACCTTACATGCAATCATTCTCCTTATTGTACTATTTACAACTTTATCAATACAGTTTATAAATTTCCAGGAGTTACAACCAACTCCGGAACAACCGACCCATCTACCCCACCGGTTAACAATGGAGCCACATTTAGTAATCCTAAAGCTGTTGGTGTGTCTGCTAACTCAAGTGAAAATGGAGTATTTAGCTTTTCCGACTGGGACAAAGGAGGCGAAAAAGCAAATCACAATTCAAACTACGACTCGCTTACAGGCAGCATCAATACAAATAAATATTACGAAGTGACGATTGGACCTAAATATGGCAACTCGTTTACCCTTAGTGCTCTTAGCTTTTCGTTCAAAAGAGATAGTCTTGGCGCAAGAACATTTGCAGTAAGATCAAGCGTGGATAATTTCACAAACAACTTACCAGCCTCTATTAGCCCAGCAAATACTCAACTTGCTGTTAAATCAAACAATATAGTGTTTGCTGTAAATGATACAACAAGTGTTCAAAACGGAAGCACCATTGCCATATCATCCGTCAAAGATGCTCTGTCACCAGTTACATTCCGCATTTATGGCTGGAACGCAGAAGACAGCACCGGAACTTTTGGAATCGACAGCTTAGCATTTACAGGTACATCTGGTGTTATTGAAAACACACAAAACTATATGGATTACTCCTACTGCTCCATCATGTTTACAAAAGGGCAAAAAGCAAGAATGCGTGCTGCTTTAGAAAGTAATGTTGCTTCCAGAAGTAGTTTATGGACAACTGCCAATTTAAATGCAACCGGAACAAATAATAATGGTGCAGTTTGTAAGCCTGTTGCCGATTTTTATACAACCGATTTACCTTTTACTTGTCCTAATAATCTGATATTTTTTAAAAGTAATATTCAAAATGCATCGCCAACCTCTCCGACAACCGTTCAATGGGAGTTTCAAGGTGGAAACCCAGCAACTTCAACCGAGCTGAACCCAATTGTAAAATTTGCTGATGTTGGATATCACAATGTTAAACTAACCGCAACAAACGCTGCCGGGAGCTCAACATCTGAAAAATTAGGATATGTTTATATTCGCCCAACCGATGGCGAATATAGAATTTGGACCACTATATCAGAAGGTTTTGAAGACACTACCTCTTTAAAGGAAAAATGGCACTTTGTTGATTTCGGTTCGGATAACAATACCTGGCAGATAGCCAATAATGCTGGTTCATCTGGCAAAAACAGTATTCGCATGAAGGGTTTCCAGAATACACCATTAGATGTGGATGCCCTGGTTACACCTTTTTACAATATGTACATGCTAAAAGATGTAACACTTTCATTTAAATATACTGCAGGAAGCAGGGCAAGCTCTTCTTCTGATATGAATGATCAGTTAACCGTTTATTATTCTGTTAATTGCGGATCCACCTGGTTTGCCGGACTTACATTGAAAGGTGCCGAATTAACAGCAAGCGGAGGTTATCAGCTCAATTATTATATCCCGACATTGGCTTCGCAATGGCAAAGCAAATCCATTAAAATTCCGATTATAAACCCGGTAAATAATAAGATCGTGTTCAAGTTCGAATACAAAACCGGTTCAAAAAGCAACAATGTATACATTGATGATATCAACCTAACCGGTACAGTGGGTATTGATGAAAATGAGATTTCGGCTTCCACAGCCCTTATTTATCCAAATCCTACAAGTGATTTAACGAAAGTTAACTATCATTTGAGTCAGCCTGCGGTGGCAACCCTTGAATTAACAGATATTCTTGGAAAACAATTGACCCGAATCGATCAAGGAAATCAGGGAGAAGGTGATTATTCGATTGAATTATCAAAAGAGCGATTAAACCTCAAAAATGGTATTTATTTCATAAAATTAACAGTCGGTAAAGCTGCATTTACCTATAAACTGGTTATCTCAGAATAACCCGGATTCAAACTAATTTAACAAAGAATGAAACATTTTCTTTGTTAAATTAGTTTAAATTTTAACAAAATGATTGCGTAAACGATTTAAAGTAATTATTTTTGGATATACAATAGAAAAATGAAAAATAGCTACTTCATATTGACATTCTTACTTTTTATGGTTGGTGTTACCGCAAAAGCGACAAACCCGAATGAAAAGACCAATCCGAATGCGGAAACAACGTCTACTGAAGTTCAAAGCAATGTGGTTATTTTCAAGATTATTCCTACACAAAGCACCAGCGAAAACAATTCTACTACTACAAACAATAATTCTGGCAGTTTGAAAAAAGCCGGAAAAGTAGCACGTACTTCTTATTGCCACTCCAACTCAATAGAGAAATTCATCTACAAGAAAAAAGGGATTTAATTTTTGACCTTTTAATTCACACTGTATTTTACTGAATAAGTACTGCATCCATCAATTAATAATTCGTACGTGAATGTCAGTTCGAACGGAGTCGAGAACTATGGGTCGGGCTTTTAGGGCTTTTAGGGCTTTTAACTTTATAGTTAATCATGAAAACCCTCTCTGCTTTTTAATATGATCATACGCTTCCTGCACTTTTTGGAATTTTTCTTTGGCTGCTTTCTGAACATCTTCTCCTAAATCCAACACTTTATCCGGATGAAATTTTACAGCCATTTTACGATATGCCTTTTTTACTTCATCATTAGATGCTGATGGTTCAATTTCAAGAATTTTGTAATCCCCATCAACATCCCTGAAATACATGGCTTTCAGCGATATAAAATCATTCGGTTCAACTGCTAAATAATTGGAAATTGTCTGAATTGTATCCAGCTCTTTTGGATGAACATGTCCATCTGCTTTTGAAATTCCAAACAAGTAATGAATGATTTGCAAACGTTGTTCATAAGGCATGTAGTGCTTAATTTGAACGCATACATCATACAGGGGGATATCCTTTTTTAAAATTTCTTTCAGCAATTGAATTTCTTCCAGTGCCTTTGCTTCACCAAATTGATTAACTAAGAATTTTTTTACAAAGTCCAATTCACTTTTCAGTGTTTGTCCATCACTTTTCATTACCGCTGCCGATAGTACCAATAAACTGGCGGCAAAATCACCCGCTGCTGTTGTTCTTCCACTTGAATAAATAGTACTACCGTCACTTTTTTGAACAGTCACTTCTCCAGCGTCTAATACTGAACCTATTGTAAAACCAAGCACTGCACCCAATGGTCCTCCCAGGGCCCAACCTAGGCCACCACCTAACCACTTTCCGAATTTTATTTTTGCCATAGTTAAAAATTAGAACTACAAAGATAATTATCAGATGTCTTTATTTCTTTCTTTCCTCATGAATGTTAAAGAAATTTATTTTATAGTATTAGTAAACCTCTTATTTAAAGATCTTGTAAAGATAACACACTCACAAAAAAAACTGAATATCAATCAGTTAAAAAAAAACAATTTAAATATTTTTTCATAATTCTTAAATTTTTTTACATTTGCAAAAAATTTTAACTAACTAACTAACTAACTAACTAACTAACTAACTAACAAAACAAAATGAAAAAATCAATTTTATTCGTAGCAGCTATTGCAGCTTTTTCTTTTACGTCTTGTAAAAAAGACCGCACTTGTACTTGTATTAACA
This sequence comes from Bacteroidia bacterium, assembly GCA_035439365.1. Taxonomy (GTDB): domain Bacteria; phylum Bacteroidota; class Bacteroidia; order 2-12-FULL-35-15; family 2-12-FULL-35-15; genus 2-12-FULL-35-15. Next base: position 6,509 of record DAORKB010000111.1, on the reverse strand, counting down.
CTACAACCACGTCTGGTGGTAATGTAACAACATCAACAGACATCACAAACTATAAAAAAGTGAAAAAAAGTGAAGTAAAAAGTTTTGGTGGATGTGTTTCTACCTATCGTACTTCTGCAAACGGAACTACCTATCAAAGTGATTGCACATTGAAATAGCACTATATTTGCATTCTGATAAAGGCGCTCTTTTAGGCGCCTTTATTTTTTAATTGCACATGATAAAAAAAATTTTATTCGTTTCCCTTTCCATTCTATTGGGTGCCGTATTCATTTTTTCAGGATATACCAAATTATATCCCATTGAACCTTTTGAATATACCTTTGTTGATATTGGTATCGTTAACTGGCAACTCGCACCCTTCATATCCCGCTTATTGATAGGACTTGAATTTTTAATCGGTGCCTTGCTTGTTTTAAATCTAAATCCAAAGAAACTAACCTATAAATTGGGAATTGCAGTACTTGCTATTTTTAGTGTTTATCTTATTCTGCTTATATTTTACAGCGGTAACAAAGGCAATTGTGGATGTTTTGGAAGCACAATCGTTATGACTCCTTTACAAGCACTCATTAAAAATGGGATCATGCTTGTGTTCTTTATCATACTTTATAAATTTCATAATGGATGGGAACTAAAGGACAAAAAAAAATATTTCTTAAGTCTACCAATTCTTGCTTCATTTGCTTTTCCATTTATTTTAAACCCTGTCGAATTAGACTATTCAGAAGCTTATTTAAATAAACCTGAAAATAATTTTAAATTAGAACTGGATTCTCTGTATAACAATGCCAAGCCACCAACACCTCCGCGTTCTTTGTCCAATGGTAAACACGTCATTGCATTTCTGAGCCTGACATGTAAACATTGCCGTATTGCAGCAAACAAAATGCGGGTGATTCATGAACGTAATCCGGAAATACCTTTTTATTTTGTATTAAATGGAGATGATAAAGACTTAAAGCTTTTTTTTGATAATACGCATACAGAAAAAATGCCACATAGCATGCTCTTAGGCAGAAACTTTGTTTTTCTTGCTGGCACAAGCTTACCTACCATCTTTTTAGTAAACAATGGTGTCGTAGAACATGATATTGATTACATGGTAATGGATCAGGGAGAGATTGAAAAATGGTTGAAGAAGTGATTTTCGTATTCTATTTAAATGAGTCTGAGTGTTAGTGTAAGAGCGAGTGCATTCACCTTCACTGCGGCTCGGTAGATTAAAAGGAATTCAGTGTGAGTGTGAAATCGCTCCCGCATTTCAAACTCACACTGAATTTTACCAGCTTCCACCGGCACCACCACCACCAAAGCCTCCACCACCAAAGCCACCAAAACCTCCGGAAGACCCACCTCCACCACCACCAAAACCTCTACCTCCACTATTTAATAAAGCACCTAACAACCATCCGGTTGAACTCATGGTCATTCCTCCGCCACTGTTGCCTCTTGCTATAATGATGATGATAACAATGATGATTATGATAACAATAATTACAGGTAAACCTTTCTTTTTATGCTTTGCACCATACTGATCCGAGTTATACTCGCCAACCGCCAATTTCATAATAACATTGGTCGCTTCATCCAACCCTTTATAATTATCTCCCTTTTTAAAATTCGGGATCAATTCATTTTCAACAATCTGTTTGCAGGTGGCATCCGGGATAGCGCCTCCTAAACCATATCCGGAAGCAATAAATGCTCTTCCTTTTTCAGATCCCTTTTTAGGTTTGATCAACACAACAACACCATTGTCTTGCTTCTCTTGCCCCACTCCCCAGTATTGTCCTATTTTTGTTGCATACTCGTAGGGTTCGTAACCGGCAAGATCATCCACAATTACAATCACAATCTGATTGGATGTTTGATTAGCAAACTTCTCTAACTTACCTTCAAGTTGCTGTTGTTCACCAGGAGAGATGAAATCTTGTCCTGAAAAATTATTGACCAAACGCGGAGGGCTGGGTTTTAGAGGAATACCTTGATATTGAGAAAATGCCTGCAGAGAAATGAAGAAGCTGGCAATAAACACAGCCATATATTTCAAAACAAACGTATTGAATAAAGATACTTTCACCTTCACAGGTTGTTTAGTTAATATCATTTCTCAAAGCTAACTTCGTTACTTAATTCATTTTTATCATCATCCTGGTAAGGGAAATAAGCTTTTAGTTTTTCACCAGCCATTTCAATCCCTTTGGATAAACCTTCTGCAAAATCCTCTCTTTTAAAATAACCTAAGATCGTCTCTTTAATCGTGTCCCAAAAATCACTAGGTACTTTTTCATTGATTCCCTTATCACCTAGTATCGCAAATTTCCGATCATTAATTGCCAGGTAAAACAAAATACCATTTCGTAAATCTGTTGCATCCATTTGCAATTCATGAAAAACATTGGCTGCCCGATCCAATACATCTATTTTACAGTCATTGTCAATATGCACCCGGATTTCTCCCGACGTATTAAACTCAGCATCGGCAATTGCTTCCTGAATCTGCTTTTTTTGAGCATCTGTAAAAAATTTTTTCGCGTCCATAGGATAAATATAAAACCGTCTTCGCCTGCCGTAGCTTTAGCGTAGGCGGCCTCGCCCTTCTCAGCTAAAGCTACGGAAACAGAAGACGGTTAATAAACAACTATTTATTTGTTTCTTTCGCTATCTCTCATGCTTTTGATGTCCGGTGCTGTTTCAGCCCCAGCTTGAGATTCGAAATATGCTTTCTTTTGGTAACCCAATAATTTTGCGATGATAACTTTTGGAAATATTCTCAGCGAAGTATTATAGGATTGAGCAGCTTCATTGAAACGTCCACGTTCTGTTGCAATCCGGTTCTCCATACCTTCATACTGAGCCTGAAAATCGCGGAAAGCAGTTGTTGTTTGTAACTGAGGGTAGTTTTCAGCAACAGCCATCAATCTACCTAAAGAAGCACCAAACTGGTTTTGAGCCTTTTCGAATTCCGCCATTTTCTCAGGCGTTAAATTGTCTGCATTTATCTGAATGCTGGTTGCTCTTGAACGAGCTTCCATCACTTCTTTCAATGTACCTTTTTCAAAATCAGCCGAGCTTTGAACGATTTCAAACAGGTTTTTGGTTTTATCCATACGTGCCTGGTAAGCAACTTCAACTTGTTGCCACTGCGCCGTAACACCTTCTTCACTTTTTGCTAAAGAGTTGGACGAGAATATACCCCATAAAATTAGTACACCTGCTATTGAAAGCCAGATAATTGTTCCTTTTTTCATTTTTTGTTTTGTTTTAAGTTTTTATAAATGTACGCTAATTTGTCAAAGCACATACCATGGAAATGCATATGACAGGCTGACTTTTTTTGTCACGCTTCGTCCGTCCAAAGCTTAGTGTTTACAAGATCTAGTCAATCAACTCCAAACTACGTTTTATAAACTTGGTCATATCTTCCCCTTTTAACAAGCCTTGTGAAAGCATTGCCAAATCAGCAGCCTGTTTTGTCAGTTGCTTTTGTTTATCTGCTTGCTTCTCATTCAGGATCTTCCCGATAAGCGGATGATTGGTGTTCACAACCAGGTTATACATCTCCGGCATGGATCCGTAAAAATTCATTCCTCCACCACCAAGTGCGCTCATATCCTTCATTCTTCTCATAAACTCCGGTTTGGTGATAATCATGGGTGCATCTTTCTCGCTCAAGCTTTCAAATACCACCATAAATTTTTCTTTTGGAACAACATCTTCAATTACAGGTTTCAATGTATTTTGCTCCGACTCACTTAATTTTGAAGGTTGTGCTTCTTCTTTTTTGATAAGCTTTTCGATTGTATCTGCATCCACCCGTACAAAAGAAGTATCTTTTAATTTAGATTCCAATTGATTAATGTAGTGCGGATCAATTGGGCTATCCATCACCAATACATCATAACCGCGTTCTTTGGCTGTTTCAATAAAGCTGTGTTGCTCATCTACTTTTGTTGCGTACAAATAAACAACCTTATTGTCTTTATTTGTTTGCAATGTTTTTACATGATCAGCGTATTCTTCCAATGTAAAATACTTTCCATCTACATTTTTAAGCAATGCAAATTTTTGACCCTTCTCATAAAATTTATCTTCCGAAAGCATTCCATACTGCACAAACACTTTAATATCTTCCCACTTACTTTCAAAATCCGCACGATCCTTTTTAAACAATTCTTCCAGCTTATCTGCAACCTTCTTGGTTATATGTGCAGATATTTTTTTCACGTTTGCATCGGCCTGTAAATAACTGCGGCTCACGTTCAATGGAATATCCGGTGAATCAATCACCCCACGTAATAACATTAAAAAATCGGGAACAATATTTTCTACCGAATCGGTAACAAACACCTGATTGGAATATAATTGAATTTTATCTTTTGGTGTTTCGAAGGTTTTATTCACCTTTGGGAAGTAAAGGATACCTGTTAAATTAAACGGATAATCAACATTTAAATGAATATGAAACAACGGATCTTCAAAATTCATCGGGTACAACTCACGGTAGAATTTTTTATAATCTTCATCCGTTAAATCAGATGGTTTCTTTGTCCAGGCAGGAGTTGGGTTATTGATGATATTATCAACTTCGGTCTCAACATCTTTCTCTCCTTCTTTTTTGTTTTCTTTGCGGGTACCAAATTTAATTTCTACCGGTAAAAATTTACAGTATTTATTAAGTAATTCCTGAATTCTGAATTGCTCTAAAAACTCCTCTGAATCATCTGCAATATGAAGGGTGATTTCTGTTCCGCGGGTTGCTTTTTTACTATCCTCAATTTTATATTCAGGACTTCCATCACATTCCCAGTGAACTGCTTTTGCTCCTTCTTTGTGTGATAATGAATTAATTTCTACTTTCTTGGATACCATAAAAGCAGAATAAAAACCTAGTCCGAAATGCCCAATAATGGCGCTTGCTTCCGGTGTTTTATCTTTGTATTTATTTACAAATTCCTCTGCACCGCTAAATGCAATTTGTGTAATGTATTTTTCAATTTCTTCAGCAGTCATACCAATTCCTTTATCCAGGATGGTAAGTGTTTTTGCTGCTTTATCAATCGTCACTTCAATTTTTAAATCATCCAAAATGGCTTTGGATTCTCCAAGTGCCACAAGCGTTTTTAGCTTTTGAGTCGCATCCACCGCATTGGAAACAAGTTCTCGTAAAAATATTTCATGATCTGAATACAGAAATTTTTTAATAATCGGAAAGATGTTTTCTGTTTGAACGTTAATTTTTCCTGTGCTCATAATAGATTTAAGAATTAAAAATTAAAATTAAAATGTCGGCAGCCATTTTCAAACGATATGCCAGCTGCAATTTACTGACAAGATGACAAAACCCGTCTATGCCTTTATTTTGTTGCAATAATAAGAAAAATAAAAGCGTAATTTTACAAAATAATATGAAGATACATATCGAAAAGAAGACGGCATTTACCGGTCATAAAGGGTCAGTATATACGATAGAGACAGGGGCCGAACAACATATACTTTTCTCGGGGAGCAGTGATCGGGTGATTGCTGCCTGGGACCTGGATACGATGACTGCCCTGGACTTTACGGCGCGGCTGCCGGCTATTATTTATGCCTTGTGTTATGTTCCTGAAAAAAACCTATTATTTGCTGGCACTTCTGCTGGTCAGATACATATCCTGGATCTGAACCAGATGAAAGAAATAAAAATATTAAAACACCATACCGGTCCTATTTTCAGCATTCGATATTCCATTAAAACCAATTGTTTTTACAGCACAGGAGGAGATGGTGTTTTTGCGATAGGCGATCTTGAAAATCTTTCTGTATTAAAGATAAAAAAAGTATGTGACGAAAAAGTAAGAAGTGTTGATTTTAACTACTCAACCTCCGAAATAGCTGTTGCCAGTGGTGATTGTCACATTCGCATTTTTGATTTAAATACGCTTGAAGAGAAAATAGTTATACTTGCCCACGGCTTATCCGCTAACATTGCACGTTATTCAATGGATGGAAAGCAATTGCTAACAGGCGGCCGGGATGCACATTTGAACGTATGGGAAACCTCCAATTATAAAAAATTAATCGGCATCCCTGCTCACAACTATGCTATTTACGATATTGCTTTTAGTCCGAACGGGCGGTTATTTGCAACTGCAAGTCGCGATAAAACGCTAAAAATATGGGATGCCGGTAATTTTGAGTTACTGAAACGTATCAACAAAGAAGCGGATGGACATTTAAACTCCGTCAACAAATTAATCTGGAGTAATTTTAACGATTACCTCATATCTACCGGTGATGACAGAGCCATTATTGTATGGAAAATAAACGAATCGGAAGAATTATAATTCTTTTGCCTTGTTCCAATAAACATCCATCTCCGCTAGGGTCATATCTGCCAATTTTTTGCCTTGTTTGCCAGCTTCCTGTTCGAGGTATTGAAAGCGTTTAATAAATTTCTTATTGGTTTTTTCCAGGGCATCTTCCGGGTTAATGTTTAAGAAACGACCATAGTTTACTAAGGA
>DAORKB010000110.1:0-11367 GCA_035439365.1 Bacteroidia bacterium | reverse complement strand
TACACGTCTGCCAATTTCGCCACCCGAGCATTCTTCGTCCGCCGTAGCTTCAGCGAAGGCGGAGTCAATTGAATTCAGGACTACAAATTTAAAATTTTTATTGAATTGGTAACATGATTTTGTTCAGCGGTTGTAAGGAAGGCTGAGTGGTACTAAGCCTGGTTAATTTTCTTGATCAGATAGTTTTGTCCCACAAATACCCCACATGTTCGGATGGAACCGACCGTAACTCCCAATACACCATGCATATTTAAATTTTGTCCGGTAAAAAATAAATTGGGGATTTTGGTTGTTGGTGAAATGAATGTTTTTAAAGGATCACGATAATCCTTTGCAATTCCATACACGCCGCCGTCTTTTGTACCGATATAATCACGATAAGTGAGAGGAGTTGATGTTGAATAGGATTTGATACAACTTCTGATTTGAGGAATGCGTTTTTCGACTTCAGTCAATAATTTTTCAGCTCTTTCAATTTTAAAAGCTTCATAAGCTTCGTCACGTATATCGCGGTGACGCGGAATGGTTGCAAATGTATTTTCCCATTGTTTTACTTCGTCAAAATTCATATAGGTCAATATGGTCATACTGTCTGCATATTCACCTGATCTGGAAGTTTTAGGAACAAATATGCAATATCCATCGGGCCATTGTGCACCTCTTTTGTGCATGCTGCTCCAAACATCGTTTCGTTTGTAATGATAAATATTATGATTTATAAATTTAAAAGTACCAGGTTTTAATGCAATATCAATAATAAAACTGGATGCAGAATTTTGAAGACTGTTAATCCGGTTACGGTATGCCTTTTTTATGTGGCTTGAATCCACTATATCCATGGTGTTTGCCGGATGTATGTTCGAAATAAAATGTTTTCCTTCAACATGTTCTCCGTTTGAAAGTACAACATGAGAAATAACTCCATTTGTCTCAACAATTTTTTTGACTTCTGAATAGTTTCGTATCTCACCACCAAGTGCCCGTATATTTGCCGTTAGAAAGCGTTCAATTTGTGCACCCCCGTCAATGCATTTATAAGCACTTTCAATATAGGTATTGACAACCAGTGCATGTACATACCACGGGGTTTTTTCTCCATCTCCTGCATACAACGGATTAGTACCGGCCAAAACCATTTGCAACTTGGGATCAGAAGTAATCGTAGCAATAAAATCTTTTGTATTCACATCCAAATATTTTATTCCGATCATCGGTGCTTCATCTTCTTTTAGCTGATACAGCGGAAAATAGCTGCAAACCTCCAGAATACGTTTGGTGTATTCTTTTATTTCTTCACGCTGGTGCGGAAACTGTTGTGACAGTTGTTCGACAAAATTATCATAACCTTGTGCATGTTTGTATATAGTAGGATCACCATCGAAGGATACGTGATCAAATCCATCCATATCCATGCGATGTAGTTTAAGCTTATCCATAATATCAAAATATTTGAAGGTTTGATTCAGGTTTTGCCCTTCATTCAATCCCCCGATATAATGAATACCTGTATCAAAAATGGCTTTGTCACGAACAAATATCTGGAGACTGCCACCGAATTGCCTGTTTTTTTCCAGGATACAAACTCTGTATCCTTCTTTGCTAAGTATATAACCACATTCCAGGCCTCCAAGTCCGCTACCTATAATAACTACATCGTAAATTGGCATCTCTATTTTTGTTTAATTATGTATGTAATATTTGATGTCAACTGGGTATTGTCAATCCTCTCCAGTTGCATATTGTTTTCGCGAACAACATTAGCAATAAATGTTGAAGAAACAAACTCGAGTTTATGAGCGGCTTTATTAAACCCAAAATTGGTAGAAAAGAATTCTGTATATCGGGTTCCAAGATGTCTTTTCTCCAGATCTTTATCTGCATCTCTTAATAAAATCATTCCTCCTTCATTTAAATTTTGCATGCATTTGATCAATAAATGCTTTTGATCTTCCTGTGGCAGGTAATGCAAAATATCGCTTAATACAAATGCATCACTTTTAGGAAGTTCGCATTTAGTGGCATCAGCAGCAAAAAAGCGAAGTTGTTCGTTTTTGGAAAAACAATGGTCGGCCACAGCAATTTTTTCTTCATCGTAATCCATCCCAATTACCTGACGTTCTTTACTCATAAAATGAAGCATGTAAGGTAAAAAACCATATCCACAACCAATATCGGTGATAAGTCCTTTTTTAGGAAGTAAAGATTCAAATAAACGGTAGTTATCTTCCAGTTTTATTTTAATGCGCATGTACCATTCCGTAACAGGTCCTTTATAAATATAATTTTTGCTAAGGCGGTTGAAAAAATAATCAACGGTTTCAATTTCCTTGCGCATTTCAGCATATACTCCTTTAAAATATTTGCTGATAAGTTTGGTACGTTGCGCATACCCTTCTCCAAAAGTGTTATCATTATGGGCTATTCGGGGTAAGAACTTAACCGTAATGCGCCCCTTTTTAAGGATGGCACTATCTTCTTTTCCTTGTACGAAAGCAGTACCATGAAAAATGATAGGGACTATATCCAGTTGTAATTTTTCGGCCATGTAAAATGCGCCTTTGTGAAAACGGCTCAACTCAGCTGTTTCCGAGCGGGATCCCTCCGGAAAAATTGCAATTGAATACCCTTCATCAATTAATGCTTTTATTTTAACCAGGTTTTCATCATATCCTGCTTCTTTTGGGATAAAACCACCCAAACGTACAATTGGCCCCATGAATGGATCGTTCCAAACCCAGTCATTCACCATCAAAATTAATTTTGGATTTAACGATTGCATTAACAGCGAATCGATAACCGAGTGATGGTTGCAGATAACAATAGCAGGTTTTTCAAATTGTTCGTTATGCGTATTGATAATTTTTTTACGTACATGTACATTGACATAAATCATGGAATATGTTAGGTAATGACGCAATGTATGATAGATATTTTTACGCGTTTTTAAAGGAGCTGGGAAAAGTTTCAAAATAATAAAACCCAAAATTGTCATAATGATGCATCCAATAGCAAAATAAACGTATGCAAAAATTGATTGCAGCATACTTAACAAAGTGAGGGGTACCCGTTTTTTGCTTGTGCGATTGGTAATCAAAAAACGGAACAGGATGGGCTGTATCGTGTTGGAAATAATCAGCACACAAAACATTCCGATGATGGTAATTAGTCCAATTGATTTTAATGCTGGGTGAGATGCAAAGATCAATACACCGATTCCGATCATGGTGGTGGTAGCAGAAATAAAAATACCTGTTTTATAGGAGCTCAGGTTTTTTTGCCCTGTACGGTATTCACTCAGCAAACCGTCGGTTATAAAAATGCTGTAATCATCACCTAATCCAAAAATAAAGGTAGAGATGATGATGTTGATGATGTTAAATTTCAAACCAAATGCTCCCATCATTCCTAAAATGCAAAGCCAGCTTAGAACCATGGGTATGTAGGTAATCAGTGCAAGTTCAATTCGCCCATAAGAGATAATCAGCATGACTAAAACCAATAACGAGGAAATGGTAAGAATAAGGTTGAAATTGTTTTTAATGAGATCAACAAAATGATTGGTCAGAAATTTTTTATCAAACACAACCAGGTCCGGATTTTTAACCAATGCTTCATACACTTTATCTTCATTTTCTGCAGTTGTTTTTACCACAGTAACAAGGGTTGTTTCGTCGGGTTGTTGTGTGATGTAGTTATCCAGCATACTCGTTCTTACCTCTTCAAAACTTTCAATCCCAATAGGTTCGTATGTTTTATTGAGCAACGTATAAAATTCATTAAACGCATTTTCCTTGAATTTATAAACTGCGCTTTTTTCAATCAATTGTTTTTTTAATGATTCTTTTTTTTCTGGTGTCCAGTAATTGTTCCAGTGTTGTATGCGTTTCTCTTGTTCGGCTTTCGAAAGAAGTAAGGTACTAATGCTGGAGTATTTCCGGATGAGTTGTTCTTTTTCTAACTGTTGTAATTGCGGTAAATTTTTTTCACCGTTAGCCAATGCTTCGTCCAGGTTTTTACCACTTGATATCAGGTAGATGCTTTTCAAAGAAACATTGCTGATGGCATTCAGATGGTCTTCGGATGCGGCCAGTTTTTTATCCATGTAGTTCACTTTCATCATGTCGGCTTCAAATCCAACATTTTGTGCAGTAAACAAAGATGCGATGGCAATAATTAAAATGAACGCAATGAGGTATTTGTTTTTGTCGAAAGGGTAAGCTGCAATTCGTTCAATGACATTTGGTTTGTGATCAGTTGTTGCTGGCTCTTTTGATTTGCGTTTAAAAACAATGTGTGGAAACAGAATAAGTGTAAATAAAGCGGCTCCTAATAAACTAAAGGCAGCAAACATTCCAAAATCATGCAATGCTTCAGATTTCACAAATAGCAGCCCCAGTAAAGCACCAATGGTGGTTGTACTACCTAATGTGAGTGGGAAGGAAAGATCTTTTACGGTTTCTTCTGCAGAGTTAGTGTGATTAAAATGAGTATAAAAGTGTATGGTGTAATCCATGGCAATACCCAAAACGATAGAGCCTGCGCCTAAAGCAATTCCCGAAATTTCTCCTTTGAGTAAGTAAAGTAGTGCTAATGAGAATGCGGCACCAAAAATAACGGGTATAAAAATGATGAAGAATACTTCGAGGCGTTTAAAAAATAAACTGATGAATAAAAATAATCCAATAATGGTGATGGTAAGTGTAAGTTTTACATCCTTTTTAATTTGAACGGTATTACCAACAGCTACGGCCGCGCTTCCAAAGTATTCGGCATATAGCTGAGGCTGCGCTTTTAAGTGTTTGTTTAAAATACTGTCAAGCGAGCTCATCAACGCTGTGTTTTTTTCTGTATCTGAACCTTTTATGGCAGGAGTGATAAAAAAAAGCAGGTGTTTTTTGTCTTTTGTAAAAATGTAACCGTCTTCCAGCACAAAGTTATCATCAAACTGCAGGTTTTGCATACGCTTTAAAGCGTAGGGAGTAATGCCAACGGGATCGCGAAGCAGGTTCTTTTTCATCACCATACTCGCAGGTGAAAGTAACGTACGGTAGTTACGTTCGATTGTGGTGTCCAGCTTTTCGGGAGTTATTAAATGATCGAGTGTTTGATAATCCTTTTCTTCCAGGAATATTGGCAGGTTGTTCAAAAAGGTGTTGTATACACCATACATCATATCATCACTAACCTTGCTGGTAATATCCTTTACCAGTGTTGGCTGCAAGTGCTGTATAGCTTCGGTTAAACTATCTGCAAGTGAAGCTAACTCTTCGGGAGCAAGCTCTTTTGTTGAATCAGCAGCAGAAACTGTAAAAACAAGGCGGTCAAGGAACTTTGAATTTTTCAGAAGTTTATTGATGCGATCAATTTTTGCATCATTGGGCATCATGCGAGTGATATCTTCTTCAAATTTTATCTGGGGAGCAAAGTAGGAACAAAAGCCTATGGAAATTAAAAGGAGTATGAAGAACAGGATTTTATTCCGTTTTAAAACACGGTAAATGAACGTAAAAAATATACTCATTTTTTAGTAATGCTCGTCTGTTAATGTTAGGTTAATGCATTTCAAAAAGGGGACGTAAATGCATTGCCGAGTTTGTTTTTCAGCAGGGATTAAAGATAAGATTTTTTAGGATAGGAGGGGGAAATATTAGGTTGAAGTTAATTTTAATGGGTTAGATTAAGATGTAAATAGATTATTAACGGTTCGACCCTGGAGGGGTTGAACCGTTAATAACGGTCTTATTTTATTATAATTTTGGGACCTATTTTATCATAATATTTTAGAGGAATATCTCCTTCAATTACCAGATCGCTCCTGGAAAGAATATGGTCAATGTATTGGCTGATACGACTTTCGATACTGTCATTTGTCGAATGTAATCTTCTGTAGGATTTCCATGTTGTGTTTAAAGAATAGATAATCCCAAGGTCATTTGTGTGGTATTCTACCGATGTGCCATCTATAGCTTCTGGATTTTTGATGTATTTTGTCACTTGTCCACAAAAGGGATCAATGTTGCAAAAACTCGTTCTACAAATAAATCCTTCCTCAGAAGCTATATGCTCAGGTTTGTCAATATAAGTTGTATCATTTTTAGAATGCGATCGAACAGTAACAAAATAGAGACGACCTTTTTTAACTTCTACTGGTGCATGTTTGGTGCAGGCGAATAGAATGAGAAAAAATAAAGGAATTAATTTTTTCATGATGTAAGGATATTTAAGCAACGGTTCTTTTATCTTTCCATTTTAAAATCAGGTATGTAAGAAGGCCCAGCAATACCGCCATTACTACCGCAAACACAAAGCTTCCAACAACGTATTCAAATAGATGTTGTTCGATGGTTTTAAACGTTACTTCACTGTTAAAAATATTGTCACTTAAATCGTTACCCAAAACCAATTGTCCTGTTTTTAAACTGCCATATAATAGGAATGGAATCATTGGCGGAATGCTGATATTGGCTGCAACACCAACAATTGCTTTATTTAACTTTAAAAAATGAGCAAGTACCAACGCACTCACCAATTGATATCCCCAAATAGGAACAATTCCCATGAAAACACCAAAAGCAACGCCCATTGATTTTCTCCCGATAGATTCAGAAGAATCTAAAAATTGCTTTTTAAAAAACAACCGGATGTTTTTGGGTGTAAAATGACTTAAGAAATGGATGGGTTTATACCAAAGCAGTGCAAGTGTTACGAGGTAGGTATTTAAAATACTGATGCGGGTGAAATCTTTTCCAGGCCTGAAATGCGAAACACGTTTTCCTTCTTCGGCATAAAAAACATGAACAGGGACGGAGCTTACAGGTATACCTTTCCACGAAGATTTTACCAGCACTTCTACTTCAAATTCATATTTGGAACTTAAAAATTTCATTCCCTTCATTTTCTGTATGGGGTATAAGCGGTATCCCGATTGGGTATCCGGCAGGCTTACACCGGTGCAAAACAGCACCCAGAAATTTGAAAATTTATTACCAAATGTGTTTTTTTTTGGCATATTTTCCTGATTTAAATTGCGTGCACCGATCAATAAAGAATCAGGTTCTTGTTCAATTTTAATAAGAAAAAAAGGGAGGTCCTTTGCAAAATGTTGTCCATCGCTATCTATCGTAATGGCGTAGCGATAGCCCTTTTCCTGAGCACGGGAAATTCCTGTTCTAAGTGCAATTCCTTTTCCTTGATTTGGTAAATAGGAGATCACTTCAATAGCAGGAAATTGTTTTAAAATATCAGGTGTTGCATCGGTAGAGCCATCATTCACAATAATGACATGAGAAGTATAAAGCAATACATCATTAATTACATCCGCAAGCGTTTGCGCATTATTGTAGGTAGGAATGATGATGCAACAGTTAAGTGCCTCTATTTTTTGAGCACAAAGGGCTGCATGTGGATGATCAGACATGTAAGCGTTATTTATAAGCAATAAAAAAGTTGCCGTAAGGCAACCTATACTTACAAATCTACGATTTTTATTTGAATTTGATATCGCACAGTTCTCGACTCCGCTCGAACAGACACAGCCACACGCGCCTTAAATAAAGCGCATCTTATTATTGCTGCTTAAAGCTTCCTTTAAAGGTAAAAAAAGTAATTTCACCTGCAGAAATACTACCATCTGCATGCACCAACTCATCTCCTTTATCTTTTAGGTTGATGGTAATTGTGGCATTGGGGTGTTGTTCAGGATTAAGCACCGCCATAAATTTCAGGTTGGAACCATTGATCAACATCAACTTCTTTTTGGTGATTTGTTCAATTGATTCTTTCAACATTTGTGTAAGACATACACCGGGAGTAATAGGATTGTTGGGGAAATGCCCATTAAAAATTTGATGCTTAGCATTGAGCTCAATGGCTACAGTATATTTATCACCGTTTTGAATATCGCGTATGTGAAAGAAATCGTTTAATAACATAAGGGTTGAGGAGGTTTTAGACTGAATTTTATTTTTTCAGGAGAGCTAATTCTATTTTTAGTTTGATGTCGTGATGTTGTATTTGTATTGTACCTGGAATATCTTCCGAATAATTATCCAGTACAAATGTAGTTTTTTTTCGTTGTCCTTTTGCATGCTCTATTTTAATAAGCTGATTTTTATGGTTATCCTGAAAATAATAGTTGCTGAATTTCCCCTCTTTTTGTTTGTAAACAAGGTACCTGTTTTTTTCATCTTTCAGGTGTTGAAGCGAGGATGTTTTCACTTTATTCATTAGAATAATTTCAATATCCTGTTGAATGGTTTTTAGCAAAGCGGGTCTGTTAAACTGAGGGACACAGTATTGCACTGTAAAGGCCGAGTCTGTAAATTCAAAATCAAATAATTTCATCCCCAATTCTGTGGTAAAAATTACTCTGTAATCATTTGGTTTCAGTTGTTTGGTAACCAATAAGCCACTAAAATTTTTTCCGTAAACCGTAATATTTGTTTTGAATAAAAATGAATTAAAATGATCTCCAAAAATAGATTTTATTGGAGGTGCATCCGTTGACGGAATAAGCTTTTTGTAATGGCCCAGGCTGCAAGCTGCAAGAACAATAGCAAGAAAACTACTTAACAGTAAATTTCTCATCGGCTATGGGCTGGTTGGTTTTACGATCTGTAAAATCAATGGTTGTGTAATCGTCTCCTGGTTCGGTAAGTTTTACTTTTACAACAGCATAATCTGTTTTATCAATATAGAGATAAATGTTTTTTAGAAAATCCTTTGCAGCTTTTTGTACTGGTGTTAATTCAACCAGGTAATTTTTTTCGCTTTCATAGTAAGCAGGTTTGTAATCTTTGTTGTTTAACAAATTTCCCTGAACAGTATTCATCATCATTTCATTGATGCTTTTAAACATTTTATTGGAATTGATGTCGTATTTGGTGATTTTATTATTGTCTTTGATCAACATCTTATCCTTATTAATGGCAATGATATACTTGTATGGGTCGGTATATTCCCAACGCAGCATATTTATCTTTTTAAAATAAAAGTGCCCTTTGGTAACAATTTTTTCTGACATCACACTCAAATATTTTTCCTGTGTAAAATTGCTTTCCATGGAACTGATGAGTTTGGATTGCTCCTGCATTTTTTGCTTGAAAGTGGTGGAGTCTTTCAAAGGTTTAAAACCTGTAGGGACCTGTGCAAGCAAAGCCAGAGGGATTATAAAAAGAAAGAGGACCAAGTAGTTTTTCATTTGAGCAAAATTATAAAAATATTTTAACAATCACCTTGCCGAAACATAAGATATTGCAGGTAATTCGCGTATATTTGTTTAAAACATAAGAAATGCTTAGCAAAAGAGGGTGTCTGCTTTTCTTGTATATACCAGATAAAAGAGATAGGAGACAGAATATCGGCTGATGAACTGCTCAACTGAGAACTAAAAACGTATCATGTCAATCAAAAAAAGTCATTCCGAAAAAACAGAACTTCATCCGCGAAACAAACATCGTAGCAGGTATGATTTTAAAACATTGATAAAAGTATTGCCATCACTGACAACTTTTGTAAAGCAAAATCAATACGGTGATGATTCCATTGATTTTTTTGATCCCAAGGCTGTAAAAGCCTTGAATAAGGCATTACTCATTCACGATTATAAGTTAGAGTATTGGGATGTTCCGAAAGATTATCTCTGTCCACCAATCCCTGGGAGGGCTGACTACATTCATTACATTGCCGACTTGTTAACAAGCAGCGGAATAAAAAAAGGAAATAAAATAACCTGTTTGGATATTGGCGTAGGTGCCAATTGTATTTATCCCATTATTGGCAGGCAAGAGTATGATTGGACTTTCATCGGTTCGGATATTGACCCGATTGCAGTAGCTTCTGCTAAAAATATTGTTGATGGTAACGACTGTTTAACTGGTAAAGTAGAAATACGATTGCAAAAAGATGCAACACAATTGTTCAAAAATATTTTAAAGGAAAATGAGTTTGTAGATGTTACGATTTGCAATCCTCCATTTCATGTATCAGCTGCCGAGGCTTATGCCGGAAGTATCCGAAAATTGGAAAATTTAAAACAAAAAAATGTAGGTAAACCGGTATTGAATTTTGCCGGTAAACCGCATGAATTATGGTGCAATGGAGGTGAGGAACGTTTTGTAAGAAACATGGCCTTTCAAAGCAAAGAGTTTGAAAAAAATTGTTTGTGGTTCACATCCATAGTTGCAAAGCAAGCGCATTTAAAACGCATTTACAATGCAATTGAAAAGGTGGAAGCTGCAGAAATGAAAACAATAACAATGGGGCAAGGAAATAAAGTGAGCCGGATTGTTGCGTGGACGTTTATGGATAAGAAGGAAAGAGAGGGGTGGGTTAATAGAAAAATCAATAAGCCTTGATTAAAGCTGTTAACGGGATCCTAAGCTCAGTATGTAATTTTCTAATCATCTCTAAGCTTAATTTTCGTTTCCGATTCAAAATTTCACTTATATGACTTTTGTGGCCAATAATGGTTTCTAAATCTTTTTGTTTATATCCCATTTGTTCCATTCTGAATTTAATCGCTTCGATAGGATCCGGTGCTTCAATAAAATAGTGTTCGTTTTCATAGCGTTCTATGAGAAGAGCAAGAATGTCAAGCTCATCACCTTCTTCAGTTCCAGGCCGGGAATCAAAAATCTCTTCAAGACGAGCTAATGCTTTTTTATAGTCTTGTTTCGTTTTTATAGGTTTAATATTCATTCTTCTTAATTTTAAATAGTTGTTGCATCTATTCTATCATATTGCGCATGTGTACCAATAAATCGAATCCAAACCATTTTATAATGATAATTTACCTTTACCACTAACCGGTAAGAATTGCCTTTAATGTTAAAAACAACACGATTATCATTCAAAAAACTGACACTTGGATAAAGAGCCTTAATGTCTCTTGTCGATGACCATTTCATATCTATGGTTTCATCGTACCACGATTTTAATTGCTGTTCACAATCGTTGTGTCTTTCCCAAAACTCTTTTAATGTCTTTTTTGCAATAACTCTCACGCAATTAATATTTAGCAAATATAAGAAAAATATTGAATGTTCCCGTATTGGGAACAAAATTTAACAAATAAATAACCTGACTAACAGCATCCAAAATTAAGTCTGCTGACGGCCAAGTCCAATATATTTATTAAAAATATGGCGGTTATAAATTCAGAAGAGTATTTAATGGAACAATTTTAAATTGATTTGCCGCTGCAAACTCCAATGTCCGTTTCAAAACCGCATTTGTTTTCTCCGAAGTATCGTGAAACAAAATAATTGCTCCCGGTTTTATTTGATTGGTAACACGCTTGTAAATTACTTCCTCGTTATCTTTTGTTGTATCCAGTGAGCGAATGTTCCAGCCAATGATCTTATAATT
>DAORKB010000109.1:0-11398 GCA_035439365.1 Bacteroidia bacterium | reverse complement strand
TGAAAATGGACACCCACAGGTTATTATCACGGATCCTCCACGTGCCGGAATGCATGAAGATGTAACAAAAAAAATATTGGAAATAAAACCCGATCGTATTGTTTATGTGAGTTGCAACCCCGCTACACAGGCCCGCGATTTGCAATTATTGGACATTGATTATAAGGTAATAAAAGTGCAGCCAGTTGATATGTTTCCTCAAACGCATCATGTAGAGAATGTCGTTTTGTTGGAAAAAAGGTAAGTAACTTATATTAACGAATACCCGTTGCGTACCGATGAAGTTCAAAAAAAAATTCTTTTTTCTTTTTTTCTTTGCACTTACAACTATTGTTCGTGCACAGCAGAAAACGGTTATAAGTGGACGTGTTACAGAGGCTGTTACAAACTCAGGTGTTCCTTTTGCAAATATTTATTTTAAAGGTGGTACTATAGGCACAGTGACTGACTTTGAAGGCAATTACGTAATCGAAACAACAACCATCCATGATTCAATCTATGTTTCCCTTATTGGCTATCGCTCAAAAGCAAAAGCCATTAAAAATGGAAAAACACAACTCATCAATTTTCAAATAGCAACAGAAGCGCTTAATCTTGCATCCGTAGAGGTAAAGCCTGGTGTTAATCCTGCCGTTCGTATCATTAAAAATGCGATTTCAAAAAAGTCAGATTACAATCGCGACAATTTAAAATCAGTACAATTTATAAGCTATACGAAACAAGAAGCGGATATTGATAACATAACTCCCCGTATGCGAAAACGTAAATTTTTAAATGACATTACACGCATGTGGGATAAGATGGACACGTTAGCCGGGCCAGACAGCAAAGCAAATCTCCCTGTTTTTATGAGTGAGATCATTTCTGAAATTTACACCAGCAACGATGGCAAAAAGAAAAGAGAAGATGTGAAAGCCATTAAAGCAAGATTTGTGGGTATGAAGGATGGAAGTGCCATTGGACAATTAACCGGTAGTGACTTCCAGAATTACAACTTCTGCAATAACAATGTGGCCATACAAGGAAAAGATTTTTTATCACCGATTGCTGATAATGCACTTTCATTCTATAATTATTATTTGATAGACAGTATGGTGATTGATAGTTTTAAATGTTATCAAATTGATTGTCGTCCAAAAAATAAACGGGATCTTGCTTATACCGGTATGATCTGGATCACTGATTCAACCTATGCAATTAAACAGCTTGATCTGGGTATCACAAAGGAAGTTAATTTTAATCTGGTGGATCGTGCACGTATTCAGCAAATATTAATTCCAACTGCTGCAGGCCCCTGGGTGCCCGTTCAAACACGTGTTATGATTGATTATGCAGCGCTTACAGAAAAATTGGTGAGCATGATATTAAGAGTATATAATTGTAATGAACATTACATCGTAAATCAACCCAAGGAAAATAATTTTTTTGAAACCAAAACGTCGTATGCCGAAGATGCACTTACAAAGGATTCAACCTATTGGATAACCAATCGTCCGGAAGCGCTTACACCTTTGGAAGCTGAATCATTTAACATGATTGATTCTGTTCGCAGTATCCCTGTTATAAAACATGCGGTTAACACGTTGTATTTCCTGTTTTCGGGTTATCAGGATATTGGTCCTATTGATATTGGAAATTACACAAATTTGTATGCATATAATAACTATGAAGGATCAAGGGTAAGACTCGGTTTTCGGACCAATGCAAAATTCAGTAAAAACTGGATCATTCGTGGTTACGGGGCCTATGGATTTAAGGACAAAGGATTTAAATACAATTTGCAACTCGAGCGTATTATTACCCGTTTCCCGTGGAGTAAAGCTGGAATTCAATACCGCAGCGATATCGATCAGATCGGAACCAATTATGCTTATTCTACAAACATTTCATTAGGGCAAACGCCCAACAATTTAAACAATACATTTTCACACATTGGTAATGTCTCCAAGTTGGTGTATAAAAGGGAAAGTCGTGTGTGGTTTGAAAAAGATTTTAATCGGGGATTAAATGCAAAACTCACGTTACAAAATACGAGGACCACACCTTTGTATCCTGTAGAATTTGGAGACCAGTTTTCCTTATTTCAAACATCTAAATTTTCCATCACGGAGTTGCTGGTGGATACACGTTATTCGTTGAAAGAACGCTTCATACAAAATGGTACGGAGCGTATCAGTTTTGGAAATAACCGCTCTCCTGTTATCTCGCTAAATTATACCTGGGGAATTAAAAAATTGTTTGACGGAGATTTTAGCTATCACAAAGTAAATGTTTCTGTTTCTAACCGTTTTAGAATGGCGGTTTTAGGCTATTCACAAGTATTGGTAAAAGGCGGCAAGGTGTTTTCAGAAATACCATACACGCTATTGGAAATACCACGAGGCAACGAATCTTATTTCTGGGGAAACAATATTTTCAATAAAATGAATTTTTTCGAATTCGTAAGCGATCAGTATGTGCAAGGTTTCTGGCAGCATCATTTCAATGGTTTATTGTTTAATCGGGTACCACTCATAAAAAGATTAAACATTCGTGAAGTGATAGGAGGAAACATTGCCTATGGAACCTTGAGCAGCAAGAATCAGACTTTTAATGAAAACAATGCATACACGGTAATGACCACTACACCTTATGCCGAAGTAAGTGCAGGGATCGAAAATATTTTAAACATTATCCGCATCGATTATGTGTATCGTTTAACGTATACAGATGCAGCTTATAAAAGGAGCTATGCAGCGCAAAACCCAGGGAACAGTATTACAAATTGGGGAATAAGAGTGGGCTTGCAGTTTAATTTTTAATCCTCACACTCGCACTGTTTTTCCTACCCTTTTATCTCTCCTAACACCTTTTGAAACTCAGCGCTTGCTTTCATGTTGCGGAAGGCATCATCATTCTCCAGTTTCTTTTTATCCGTATACCCATTTTTTACAGCACTGTTCAAAAATTTAATGGCATCAGCCGGATTGGCTTGTATGGCACTTAATTCTGCCGCTAAATAATGTGCCTCCGGATTGGTAGGATCCACCAGTAAGTATAGTTTGCTAAAATAATCCGCTCCAGCCGTGTTGCGTTGTTTTAAAAATTCTGTCGTTTGCATATACATCATTAAGCTCAAATAGCTAAGAACACGTTTATTCATCAAAGCTTCTTCTCTCGGACCATTTTTAATTTTTGTATTTACTGCTGCAATATCTTTCTTCCACCAATTGGCATCATTGGATTGAACAGCATCCATGTATTTTTTCTTTAAATTCTCTTCTTTCTGCCAGCTGGCCTCTTCTTTTTGTAAAGCAATATCAATGGATTTATCCGTTTTTAATTGCTCATAAGTATTGATGAAGTAAGACAGGTCTCCCAGGTTCTCATAAAAATTAATGGTTTTGCGACAACAGTCATAAGCTGCCAGCATTTCCTTTTTATTCAATGCATCTTGTAATTCTCTTGTTGCTGTTTCAATCCCTTTTTTGATGATCGAATCATTTTTTTCTGTTGGAACCTTGCGCATTTGGTTTAGCTCCATCCATAAAAATGCTTCATCCATTGTTGCTACAGGCGGCCATTCATGCTTTCCATCAAACACCAGCAAACGGTGCTTGATGCTATGACCGGCTAAATCTACCAGGTCGTATTTTTTCATTTCTACGTAATTGAAATCGGCATTTCCGGTAATGGCCATAAAATAATAATTTTCACGTGTGTTGGTTTTTGGTCCGGCAGGTGCAGCTGCACCCGCACAAATAACCCCGGTTATAGCACCATTATTCATTGTTAGTGAATTGGCAATACGTGCCCCACCCGAAAATCCAAGACAATAAATACGCTGTGAATTATAATAATAGCGTGTTTGCACATCATTGAAAAATGTATTGGCTATTTTTTGCACATCTTCCCACGAAGTACCATTCTTTGAATTGTTGGAACCCGCTAAAATAAAGTGATATTTCTCTGCCAGCTCTTTGTAATTTTTTACGGGTAAGCTCCCGTCTCCATGCGGATCAAAAGCAAATACAACAGGATAGGTTTTTGAAGAGCTATAATTTGATGGTAAATATAACGCATAACTTTGTGAGGTATCGGCTTTGCAAATTACCTTTTCAATAATTTGCCCTTTCACCACATTTTCTTCTTTTACATTGGAAACAGATGCTTGTGTTTTTTCAGGATCTTTTGTAGCATGACCATCATTGTTGTGTGACGATGAACAGGAGAAAAGACTCGCAATGGAAATTCCTGCTACAAGTATAAAGATGGATTTCATGCTAACAAATTTTATAGTTTTTATATTCTCCGATTTTCCAGCCCCATTTTTTTTCAATATACATCAATAGTTTTTGCTTGAAGCTTAGTTTTCGTTTTGTTGGGTCAAACGAAAATTTCCAGTTGGTTGCTTTTATTCTTCCTTCCATTACAGCAGGATGTGTTCCTTTGAAATATTGCAGCGAATCAATTTTGGAATAATCAAATTCTTGCACTTCCGGAACATTTTTTTGCATCCATTCGTCATCGTGCCACATTTTATGAAAGTTGCGTTGTTTGGCTTGTTGTGCCGCAGGTGTTTTTACCCAGCCATAATGATATACGGTAGCATCTACTTCTTTTACTCTTAGTTTTTGTCCGTTTTTACGAAAACCTTGTGCATCTCTGTAAGATGAAATGATTTTATTGTTTTTGATCACACGTATTTCCTTGCGGTACCATTGCCTGGCATCACCAATAAAATCAAAGGAACCATAGAAGTGAAGATAATTAAACAGTAAGCCATCCACTTCCGGGTCGTCCTTGTATTTTAACATGGCGGCTTGTATTTTTTCATGATCTTTTTCATGAATAACCTCATCGGCTTGTAAATAAAATGCCCACTCACTATCGGGTGCAACTGCTGCAAATGCTTTGTCGGTTTCAATCGCCAGTACACGCCCGCCTTCACGCAATGAATCATCCCATTCGGTTTCAAAGATGTTGAATTTTTCGTTGGAGATCATCTTCATCAATCGCAGGGTATCATCGTCGGATTTTCCAACTGCAACCACAAACTCATCGCACAATGGTAGTATGGACATGATGGACTCAACAATCGGATAGTCGTAATTGATCACATTTCTGGCAATGGTGAAACCACTGACTTTCATTGTGCCTTTACTACGTTTGCTGCTGGCTTGCATGTTATGTTCCATGATGATGTGCATATTTTATGGAGATAGCCTATAAACCGGTATAATTACTTGGTGAAATTGTTTTTAATTCTTTTTTAATTTCTTCAGAAACCTGGAGCGTATCGATAAATGAAGCAATGCTATCACGTGTAATAGCTGAATTGGTACGTGTTAACTCTTTCAATGCTTCGTATGGTTTTGGATAACCTTCTCTTCTCAAAACAGTTTGCAATGCTTCAGCAACAACCGCCCAGTTGTTTTCAAGGTCACGTTCAAATGCTTGTCTGTTTAAAATTAATTTATCCAGACCTTTTAATAAGGATCGATATGCAATTAAACTGTGAGCCAATGGAACGCCTACATTGCGCAATACGGTAGAATCGGTTAAATCACGCTGCATGCGTGAGATCGGCAGCTTCGCTGATAAGTGTTCAAACACTGCATTTGCAATTCCTAAATTGCCTTCCGAATTTTCAAAGTCAATCGGGTTCACTTTGTGAGGCATAGCTGACGAACCAATTTCTCCGGCTTTTATTTTTTGTTTAAAATAATCCATAGAGATATAGGTCCAGATATCACGATCCAAATCAATTAAGATGGTATTGATGCGTTTCAGTGCATCACAATATGCTGCAAAATGGTCGTAATGCTCAATCTGTGTAGTAGGGTAGGAACGGTGAAGCCCCAATGTTTTATTTACAAAATTGTTGGCAAAGTTCAACCAGTTGATACTTGGATAAGCTACGTGGTGCGCATTTAAATTTCCGGTGGCACCACCAAATTTAGCTCCGTATGGAACGGCTTTTAATTGTATGATCTGTTGTTGAAGACGTGCCACAAACACTTCTATTTCTTTTCCCAATCGGGTTGGAGAAGCTGGTTGTCCGTGTGTGCGTGCCAGCATCGATACATCTTTCCATTCAACTGCCAATGCACTTAATTTTTGAATCACTTCATTTAAAACAGGATATATGCATTCATCCATTGCCAGTTTAATGGTGTATGGAATAGCAGTATTATTAATATCCTGAGAGGTTAACCCAAAATGAATAAATTCTTTTTGTTCATCCAGTTTTAGTCCGTCTATTTTCTCTTTTATGAAATACTCAACCGCTTTTACATCATGATTGGTTATTTTTTCAATTTCCTTGATTTGAGCTGCATCGGCAGAACTGAAATTTTTATAGATATCACGTAATGCGGTGTATACCGATTTGTTTACACTTTTTAATTGTGGCAACGGCAACTCACACAAAGCAATAAAATATTCAATCTCCACAAACACGCGATACTTGATTAATGCTTGTTCAGAAAAATAAGCTGCCAAAGGTTCGGTCGTGTTACGGTATCTTCCATCAATTGGAGATATGGCGTTTAGTTTTGTTAATTCCATGTATCGTTTGTATTAAGGAAAGCGAAGGTAAGTAAAATCAGGCAAAAAATAAGTAAAAAATTTATGTTAAAAAGCAAGGAAATGGCCGCGAATGGAGTTGGTTATAGAGGATTTGTAAGCAGTTTATTGCGTATTCGTTTCGACATTTAGAAATACGGTTACTAGTCCGCATTTTTTATTAATTTACAGATCTATATTGCTTAAATATGATTAAAAAGTCATTGAAATATTTTCTAATTGCAATAGTCAACGTAGTTGTTTTAACAATTTTACTGTGTATTTGGACGGACGACTTGGCGCTTAAACTCAATAACAATTTGCGTTTTTTTGAGTTTTTTAAAATCCTTGCCTTTACTGCCGTCTGTTTAGTTGGTATGAGTGGACTTGTGTTTTATTTTAGAAAAGCGAAGAATTATTCTGTCAAAATAAAGGTGAGAACCGTAATCATATCTACTGCTTTGATTTCATCCTACTTATATGTGAGCTATTTTGGGAAAATTGTGAATAATGTGATCATGGAAAGAGGGTTTAGAAATCAGCTTGGAAATAAAATTGAATACATACTTCCCAACGGAACTAAAGCTTCCAAATTAACAAATAAAGAATACAAAGAGGTTGTTAAAGCAACCTGGTTTCCAAAACTACCAGCTGAAGCTACAAATATTGATTATTCTTACGATTATGACGGATTTTTACCTGATTATGCTTTTTCGTTAAGCTATGATTTACCAAAAGAAATGATGGTAGATACAATGCATTACGAGAACCTTGATTTCTTTAAATATCGTACAGTTGAAATTAAAAATAATTTGAAAAGGGTTTTTTATTTTGAAGCGTTACATTAAAACTCTATCCGGTAACCACCATAAGGAAACAGTCCCAACTGATACTCTTTCTGAATATTTTGCAACTTTTTATTGTACGACTCCCTCAAAATATTTTGCGTACCAAAAATATTTTCAACGGTTATAAAAATAATTTGTGACGTTTTTTTTCTGTTGGTTTTATAAGATAACTTCACATCAAAACGGGAATAATCTTTTTGTTTTTTGCTGAATGCCTGTGAATCGAAATAAATGGTTTTGCCTTGCAGATTGGATTGCTCCAGATCAATGGGTGTGTATCTGTTTCCACCGGCTTGTGTGTATTTCAAATCCAATGAGATGAATTTGTTTTTTTTCTTACCTAACGAAAACTCATAACCACCCAATGCATTCAATACATATCCGCCATCATAACTGGTAGAGTGTTCAATACCATCGCTCCCTTTGTATTTTGATTGATAAACAGAAAGCGTTGTCAGGAAATAATAATGCTTACTAAAAAATTTTTCGATGGTAATTTCTGCTCCATAGTTTTTACCTCTTCCTTTATTTTCTAAAGAATCTACCAACGGAATACCTTCTAATGCATTACCAACATTGATCATAGAGAAGGAAGAGGAATGGTATTTTTCAACCGGAACGTTGTACAAATACTGGTAATAACTCTCCAGTTTCAATCGGAAATTTGCGGCAAAATTATAATCATAGCTTAAAACAGCATGTTGACTATTGGTAAGTTTTAAATTTCGGTTACTTACATTATATGTATTTGCAAGTGGATCATAGGCACTGTAAAAATAATAAATAACCGGTTGCATCTGGCTGTGCATACCATATCCAACATTTACCGCTTGTTTTGGGGTTAATTTAAAATTCGCACCAAATCGTGGTTCGAGTGCAGAAGAATGATTGAGTAAAAAATTTTGATAATGTAATCCTCCGTTTAATGTAATACGATCAGCCGGTCGGAATTGCCAATGTGCAAAGCCTTGCATCAAACCTGCTGTTGAACTTTTAACATTCAATTGGTCAACATAATTTCCATATTCCGAACGGTAAACACGTGAGTTGGCATTAAAATAAATGAGTTGGTAGGTGGCACCGATTTTTATCAGATGCTTTGCATTGATTTTACTGGTAACGGTATAGTTTGCAATATAGTTGGCTTCTGTGGATTTGTTTTTATACGTTGTAAAAGGTGTTGGAGCAGTTGGTGACAGTGTGTCTACATAAGCATCTAAATCAGTACCGGAAACAGAAAGATTTAATTTCCCTGAAGTTTTTGTATTAAAAAAGTACAGATGAGAAACGCCACCGGCTCCCATACTTGTTTTAAACTCTAAGTTCTCACCCTCTGAAATGTACGACCAGTCGCTGGATTTACGTTCACTATCCAATAATGATAATTTGCTGGCACCACCAATTCCCCACATCGTAAATGTACCGCTATGATCTGTTGGAATATTTACTTTAAAGGAAACATCCTGGTATTGAGGACTTGCAGACACACCAAAACGAATTCCCAGTTTATTAAAAAGCTCCAGGGTCGAGTATCGATAATTGATCAAATAAGAACTCCCTTGCTTCTTCGAAATCGGCCCTTCTGCACCCAGCTCAATTCCATTGATACCCAACTGACCGGTAAATTCATTTTTTTCATTGTTCCCATTGCGAAGCTTAATATCAAATACCGCAGCTGTTTTATTTCCATACTCAGCCGGAAATGCACCGGTTAAAAAATCAGAGCTTCCTAAAATATTATTGTTTAACATACTTACAGGACCACCTGTTGCACCTTGCGCTGAAAAATGATTGGGGTTGGGAATGTCCACGCCTTCCATTCTCCACAACACACCCAAAGGTGAATTACCACGAACAATAATATCGTTTCTTGCATCATTTCCTGAAGCAACACCTGCATAATTGGCAACCATGCGACTAGGGTCACTACGGCTACCAGCATACCTGTTGGTTTCTTCTGCCTGAAAACTTCTGGAGCTGACGGTAGTTAATTCATTATTGGCTTTTGTTTTATCCGTTTGAGAAACAACTTCAACGACTCCGGAAGTATATACTTTTTCGTGCAATTCAATCGTAAGCACAATTTCCTTGGCAGAAGTAACAATGATGTTGTTGAGCACAGCTTCCTCATATCCGATACAAGTTGCTTTTAATGCACGGCGCCCAACCGGTACTTTTTCAATACGGAACTTCCCATCGGCATCTGTTGCATCACCCATCAGTGTGTCGCTGTTCAGTAAAATAATGTTGGCTCCAAATAAAATGGATTTTGAGTCGGCATCAATTACTTTTCCGCGTATGGTTTGTGTATAGGTTTGAGCAATTGTTGTTTTTGAAATTGCAAAAAATAAAAAAAGAGCAGAGAGCGGGATGATTTTTTTCATAAAAAAAGAATTGCACAAAATTACCAAATGATCGGAACATGCAGTCGAATAAATTTGCAATTTATGCCTGTTTAGAAGCGATGAAAATCTTACCTTTGCGGGCAAAATCTATGTATCTATGTGCCTATGTGTTTAAATAAATAAAACACATAGGCACATAGATGCATAGAATTTTAACTTTCAGATATGGTGACAGATAAAGTAAAAATTTCAGTAGTATCCTATTTAAACTCTAAACCATTTTTATTCGGGATTGAACAATCGGAGATTTCCAAACAAATTGATTTGCAATTGGATATTCCTTCGGTGTGTGCGCGTAAATTAATTGAAAATCAGGTAGATATCGGTTTGGTTCCGGTGGCGATCATTCCTGCTTTAAAACAGCATTTTATTATCAGTGATTATTGCATCGGAGCTGTTGGTAAAGTGTCATCGGTTATGTTATACAGTCAGGTGCCTTTAAATGCTATTAAACAGGTGCTTTTGGATTATCAATCAAGAACTTCTGTAACCCTGGTAAAGGTTCTTGCGAAAGCGTACTGGCACATATCCCCGGAGTGGTTTCCGGCGACGGAGAATTTCGAAGAGCAAATAAAAGATACAACTGCCGCAGTTATTATTGGCGACCGTACATTTGGGCTGGAAAACAAATACGCTTACGCTTATGATTTATCGGAAGAGTGGCAAAAATTCACCAAACTACCCTTTGTTTTTGCTTGTTGGGTAGCCAACAAAGAGCTTCCGAAATCTTTTGTTACTGAATTTAATGCGGCTCTTAAGTATGGAATCGACCATCGGGGAACACTCATTGAAGCTTTAAGAACCGCTAAAACCTATAAAACTGACGTGGAAAATTACTTAAAAAACAGCATCAGTTACGACTATGATTCTGATAAAAAACAAGCACTGGCGCTGTTTTTGGAGCTTGCGGCAAAACTTAGTTAATAAATTTTTTTTAATACGGTATAATTCAATATATTTGTTTTTACAAGAATTTAAAAGAACCCCATGATGAAAAAGATACCTGCCTTACTCATTTTATTTGCATGTTTGACGCTGAATGTTACTGCCCAAAAAAATGTGATCGGAAAAGGAGAAGATCAAATAAAAATGTTCAATGCACAACAAGCATTCTATGGGGGAGATTTTCAAAAGGCAGCCAACATTTACAAAGATTTATTATCTCAAAGTCCTAACGACGCAAACCTCCTTGGAAGAATCGCCGAATGCTTTTTTAGTATGGGGCAATTAAATGATGCGCAGGTAAATGCAGAAAAAGCAAAAGCTGCGGATGAAAAAGCCTATGAACGTACTGCTTTTGTTCTGGGGAAACTATACCATATGAATGGCAGACTGGATGAGGCGCTTACAGAATATAATTTTTTCAAATCCCTTATTGGAACAAGTAAAAAATCATTGACGGAATCACAAATTGAAATGTACATTGCACAAATTGCAACAGCGAAAGAGTTGATGGCGCGTCCGGTAGATGTAAAAATTCAAAATATGGGTGATGTGATCAATTCTGAATTTGATGACAAAGCACCCATGGTTACTGCCGATGGTAAAACATTGATTTTTACTTCCAGAAGACCTGGTAAATCCAGCCAATTAGATGTT
>DAORKB010000108.1:1738-11419 GCA_035439365.1 Bacteroidia bacterium | reverse complement strand
ATAAAAAATATTTCGATTAATGGTGACCCTAATCATTGTTTGATCCACAACTCTGATACACTTTTGTATTGTAATTATTATCGTAACAAAACAAAAAAAACATTATGAAAAAAGTAGCTGTACTATCCGTCTTCTGTCTTTTCTTTATTGCATACTCCTGTAATAATGAAAAAAAACCTTCGAACGAATCAGAATCAAATTCAGTTGAAGCAATTAAATCCGAAAATTTGCAATCTTCTGAAAATAACGAAAAAACAGAGACCGCTGATGTGGTGAATGCAGATCAACCACAGGAAGTTAAAAAGGAAGAAACGCAGGAGTCATCCGAAAAGGCAGAAACAAGTGAGAATCCAAGTTATGACCCGAACCGTGGAGAAGGCAAATTTTCAAATGTAAAAATTGGAAAAAAATTAAATAGCAAGTTTGCTGAAGCTGGTTCAGAAGTGTATGACAGTAAGTGTGCATCTTGTCACAAGCTTACAGATGAGAAACTTGTCGGACCAGGTTGGGCCGGAGTGACCAAAAGAAGACACCCGGGCTGGATCATGAATTTTACGACGAATACAGATGTAATGTTGGATAAAGATCCGGCAGCAAAAAAAATGCTTGAACTGTGTGCTGTGCGTATGCCTAACCAAAGCTTAAGCGATGAAGAAACCAGGAATGTTTTAGAGTTTATGCGGAAAAATGATGGGGTTCAGCCATAATTACAAAGCAAATTATTTAAATAAATCTTGTAACCGCTAACCTGTTAAATTTTGTCATAACATTTAATAATTAATATTATGGAAAGTAGAAGAAAATTTATTCGAAACATTTCCCTTGCTGCATTGGGAGCATTTGCTTTAAACCAATTGGATGCAAAAAATTTCAATCGGGCATTCGCACTTTTTGAACCCGTTGATATAAAAAATCCGTTAGCGGCTTATCCAGATCGCACTTGGGAAAAAACATACCGTGACCTATGGAAATATGACAGTGAATTTACTTTTCTGTGTGCACCCAATGATACACATAACTGCCTGCTAAAAGCTCATGTAAAAAATAATACTGTGGTACGTATCGCACCAAGTTATGGATTTTCAAAAGCGGAAGATAAACAACTCAACCAGGCTTCTGCACGATGGGAACCTCGTTGTTGTCAAAAAGGGTTGGCACTTCATAGACGGTTTTATGGAGACAGACGTGTTAAGTCGCCGGTTGTGCGCGAAGGGTTTTTGAAATGGCTGAAGGATGGATTTCCTCGTGATGCTGATGGACGCGCTCCAGCAAAATATTTTGAAGGAAGGGGCAAAGAGCCTTTTGTAAAAATAAGTTGGGAGGAAGCTTCTGAATATACTGCTATGGCTTTAAAAAATATTGCTACAACTTATAATGGAAAAAAAGGAAAGAAATATTTGAAAAGACAAGGTTATGCGGAGGAAATGATTGAAGCAACTCATGGCAAAGGAGTGCAGGTTTTAAAATTCAGAGGAGGAATGGCTGCATTAGGGATTACCCGGATTTATGGTATGAATCGGCTAGCAAATTCTTTGGCATTGCTTGATGCGCATATAAATAAATGTTCTCCCGAAGAGGCTGAAGGAGCACGAGCTTGGGATAGCTTTGCCTGGCATACGGACCTTCCTCCAGGGCATGCAATGGTTACAGGTCAACAAGCGATGGATTATGATTTAGTTTGTGTTGAACATAGCAATCATATTGTAGTGTGGGGAATGAACTGGATTACCACTAAAATGCCAGATGCTCATTGGTTGACAGAAGCCAGGATGAAAGGAGCAAAAGTTACAGTGATCGCTTGTGAGTATAGCGCAACAGCTAATAAGGGTGATAATGTTTTAATTGTTCGGCCTGGAGTGACACCAGCACTTGCGCTGGGTTTTACCCATGTCATTATCAATGAAAATTTGTTCGATGCAGAGTACGTAAAGAAATTTACAGATATGCCTTTCTTGGTAAGAATGGATAATAATCAATTTCTTAAACCTACTGATGTAATCAAAGATTATCAGAATAAAGATATCGGAGACTATATTCATGTGATGAAAAATGGAGAAAAACCAGCATCCCCGTTGAATCAGGACGGCGCATATGTCTCAGAAAAAGACAGAAAAGAATGGGGTGATTTTATGATCTGGGATGAAAAGAAAAATACAGCTACTCCGATTTGCAGAGATGATTATGGAAAAAAAATGAATGAAAAGGGTATTTTTCCTTCATTGGAAGGCAAATACAAAATAACATTGATTGATGGGAATGAAGTTGAAGTAAGAACAGTTTTCGATTTGATTAAACAATATGTAAATGAAAATTTCTCACCTGAAATTGTTTCCGAAATTACCTGGGCACCGGTAGAAGGAATCAAAACCATAGCCAGAGATATTGCTGCAAACGCAGGGAAAACGCTATTCGCAATGGGAATGGGGCCTAATCAGTTCTTTAATAATGTATTGAAAGACCGTACTGTTTTATTGCTTGCTTCATTGACAAAAAATATCGGAAGAGTAGGCGGCAATGTCGGAAGTTTTTCCGGTAATTATCGTGCGGCCTATTTTAGCGGACTACCAACTTATGTTTATGAAAACCCATTTAATATTCAATTGGACGCAACAAAACCAGCAGAAGTAAAAAAATACTTTCATTTTGAATCAGCGCACTTTTTTAATAATAGTGACCGGATGCTAAAAGTTGGTGATAAAGTTTTAACAGGAGAATCACATATGCCAACACCAACCAAATCGGTAATGGTATCAAATGGTAATTCATTGCTTGCAAATAATAAAGGACAT
The DNA here is from genome assembly GCA_035439365.1 of Bacteroidia bacterium. Taxonomy (GTDB): domain Bacteria; phylum Bacteroidota; class Bacteroidia; order 2-12-FULL-35-15; family 2-12-FULL-35-15; genus 2-12-FULL-35-15. Next base: position 8,630 of record DAORKB010000108.1, on the reverse strand, counting down.
TACGAAGCGGTTGTAAATTCTTATCCTAAAGTAGAATTTATTGGAGTTTTTGATTGGTGGTGGACTGGATCATGTGAGTATGCCGATATTGTTTTTGGTGTGGATTCATGGGGTGAATTCAAATCACCTGATGCAACTATGTCAGTGACCAATCCCTTCCTATATGTTTACCCAAGAACTCCGTTGGCAAGAATTTATGATACGAAAGGAGATCTGGAAGCGATAGCAGGTATCGCTAATGCTTTTGGAAAACTTACAGGGGATTCACGTTTCAACGATTATTTCAAATTCATGAATGAGGGGCGTCCAGATGTATATCTGCAAAGGGTCTTTGATTTAAGCCCTGCTACCAAAGGGTATAACATACTAGAAATTGAAGCAAAAGCAAAACAAGGTATTCCTGCTTTACTTATGTCGAGAACATATCCTAAACATAGCGGCTATGAACAGGTTGAAGAGGAAAAACAGTGGTATACCAAAACCGGGCGACTGGAATTTTACAGAGATGAAGCGGAGTTTCTGGCTGCAGGTGAAAATTTGCCGGTACACCGGGAACCAATTGATTCGACGTTTTATGAACCCAATGTAATTGTTTCAAATCCTCACCCTTCTATAAAACCTGCATCACCTGAGAGTTATGGCGTTTCAAGAGATAATATGTCAGGGGATATCCGTCAGGGAAGAAATGTAGTGAAATCCTGGAATGAGGAAAAAGTAACAAAACATCCATTAACAAATATGGATAAAGATTTCAAATTTATTTTTCACACGCCAAAGTATCGCCATGGTGCACACACAACACCTGTAGATACAGATATTGTTGCAGTGTGGTTTGGACCATTTGGGGATATGCACCGCGCTGATAAACGAACACCTTTTGTTACCGAAATGTATGTTGATATTAATCCGAATGACGCAAAAAAATTAGGTGTAGAAGATGGCGATTATGTATACATCGATGCTGACCCTGAGGATAGGCCTTTCCGCGGATGGCAGGAGAAAAAGAATACAGATGCATATGAACTGTCTCGTTTGCTGTGTCGTGCAAGATATTATCCGGGGACTCCAACTGGTGTCCTAAGAATGTGGCATAACGCCTATGGGTCTACTTATGGTTCAGTTGCGGCATCTAAAAAGAATGAAACTGGTCTTGCAAAAAATGAAAAAACAGGTTATCAATCATTATTTCGCCAGGGCTCACATCAAAGTTGTACCAGAGCTTGGTTAAAACCTACACTGCTTACTGATTCATTGGTACGGAAAAATAACTTCGGACAAGTGATAGGAAAAGGTTTTGAATTAGATGTTCATGGTGCAACAGGAGCACCAAGAGAATCTTTTGTAAAAGTAACGTTCGCTGAAAAAGGGGGAAAAGACGGAAAAGGATTATGGGAAGGAGCTGAAAAACAAATTCGTCCAACATATGAAAGCGATCAAATGAAAAAATTCATGAAAGGTGGATACTTCAAAATGTAATTATTTGGAGCACACGCTATGAAAGAATAAATAGAAATTAAACTCAAATTATTATGGCAATAGTAAAAAATTGGCAATTGAAAAAGGATATGAAATATCCGTATGATGACAATCGGCCGAACAAACAGATAGCATATGTTTTTGATACAAATAAATGTATTGCTTGTCAGACTTGCACAGTAGCTTGCAAAACTACATGGACTTCCGGAAAAGGTCAGGAAACAATGTTTTTCAACAATGTTGAAACAAAGCCTTATGGAGGGTATCCGTTAAAATGGGATCAGAATACGCTGGAAATGATGGGTGAACAATCCTGGGATAAAGCGACTGGTGAGTATAAAGGCAAAACTATTTTTGATGATGCGAAGGGAGAGAATGTAAAAGGTTGGAGACCGTCAGAAAGGGATTATGCTTTTCCAAATATGGGAGAGGATGAATGTTCGGATATCGTGAGTAAGGGTTCTTTTTTTACCGGTATTCATGATGTCTGGATGTTCTATTTGGCACGTATTTGCAATCATTGCACCTACCCAGCCTGTTTAGCTGCCTGTCCCAGAAAAGCCATTTATAAAAGGCAGGAAGATGGAATTGTTTTAATTGATGAATCACGATGCAGGGGATATAAAGAGTGCGTGAAAGCCTGTCCGTACAAAAAAACATTCTTTAATATGATAACCCGCGTATCTGAAAAATGTATTGGTTGTTATCCGCTGATAGAAAAAGGCGAGCAACCACGATGTGTTCAAACATGTATAGGCAAAATACGAATGCAAGGTTTTTTAAGTAAGCCGGAAGAGGCAAAAGCAGATAATCCGATAGATCAGATTGTACACATAAAAAAAATTGCATTGCCTTTATATCCTCAATATGGAACAGAACCCAATGTATATTATGTTCCTCCTATACATGTACCAACAGATTTTCTTCACCAGATGTTTGGTCCTGGGGTTGACAAAGCTGTGGAGGCATATAAAAATTTAAAGAATGACAAAGATTTGCTTGCTGCCTTTTTGCTGTTTGGCAATACACCTAAAATAATTCACAACTACAAAAGAGAAGGTGATTTTACTGTAGGATATAATGACAAAGGAGAAGTAGTAACCAAGGTTCCCTTAACTGAGCCTGTATATGTAAGACCTTATAATGATAAAGATTATGGTACATTTAGACACAATACTCCTTAATGTTAACCTGGGAAAAAAAACATTTTTTTGCTGCATTCTATTTTGTTCATATAGTTTCGGAATTGCCCAGGAAGTTAAACAAAACGAGTCAGAGAAAAAAGGTCTTAACGTTTCTTGTCTTGGATCTGTTATTCTTAGCGGTCATAAACACAATGAGACTTCAACGTTTTCGACATTTTTCGGTTTAGGTGGTCCGTCAATCCGGTTTGTTGCAAAGAAATTTGAAATACTCTACGGAATGTTTCCTTCCATAAGGCTCTATGAAAGCAATCAGCAGCTGGTTGCCAATCCGGTACTTGGTACAGGTTTTCAGTTCACTTATAAGAAAATTGCTCTTGTTACCCCTGCATATTATATCCTGAGTCCGCGAACGAAAACCAATACATGGATTGTTAGCATGGGGGTGGGATATCGGTTTTGAATAAATAGATGATTATATCTGCGTAAATAAAAAACATTATGAAAACAAAAATCTTAATTCTACTTTTTTGCATAAATACATCCGTGATGGTTTATGCACAAACCGGTTCAGCTATCATCTCAGTAAAGGTTGCCACTGTTGTCAATCGCGACGTAAAAAATGATATCTGGGCAACAGTTCAATCAACCGATGTAACCGTTCTTCCTCAAAACATTGTTAACCCAATGTTAAGTCAGTCATCAGTAAAAAAGCTGAAAGTAAAATCCATTAACGATGGAACAACCATAGCCTTTTTGATTGAATGGACAGATTCAACGAAGGATGTCATTGTTGATGTGGATAAGTTTTGCGATCAGCTTGCAATTCAATTGCCGGTTCGCCCGGATACACTCCCTGTTTTCATGATGGGGAACAAAAAAGGTCGCGTTCATATCATTCACTGGAAAGCTGTTTGGCAGAATGATATAGAAAATGGTTTCAGAGATGTAAAAGAAGCCTATCCCAATTATTGGGCAGATACTTATCCTATGGCGGAAAAGCAAAGTGATGGCAGTAACGGAAAATTTGCCAGCGATATTAAAGTACTTGATTATTCTAAAACGGAAGGAAGGAACTTTTTACCTGGTGCATACGCCGGAAACCCGATGTCTATTTTCGACAGGAAAGATCCATCAGAAGAATGTGTCGCGGAGAGTTATGGAACATTAACTACACAAACAAGTCAGAATGCCACTGCATGGGGAAGCTGGGATAATAACACGTGGAAAGTTATTTTTACGCGCCCACTTGTTTCACCTGATAAAAACGACGCTCTGCTTAATAAGCCGACAAAAATTGCCTTTGCTGTTTGGAATGGACAGTTTGAGAATATAAGTGGAAAAAAACAGTATAGCCAATGGATTGATCTCAACATACAAAACTAGAAAACATGACAACTATTGATAATGATTTGGTAAAAGCAGATTTGTTCCGATTATTGAGCAGTGGTTTTTCATATCCAACTTCCGAGAAATGCGACGATATGCGCACGCTTATTCAATATTTATTAGAGAATTTTGAAATGGAAGAAAGAGAAACATTGGAACGCATACTTCAAAGTATACATTATAAAGAAATCTTGCGTGCATATTCAGGATTGTTTTTAAAAGGAACAATTCCAACAACAGAAACTGCAGTTTGTGAAAAAATGAATTGTTTGCCGGATGTCGCTGCCTTCTATAAGGCGTTTGGAATGAATGCAAAAAGCGGAGACAGCCCGGATTCAATAACTTACCAGTTAGAATTTGCTTCTATGCTGTTAGTAAAAAAAGTATTGGCAAAGAATGAAGAACAATCTTTTGTTATTACCGATGCCTATAAAAAATTCATGGCAGATCATCTTACAGAACTGGCAGTTAAATTTAATGAGAGGCTTAAATCCGTTGATATGCCAGAGTTTTACTGTCAGTTGTCAAATCTGTTAATTATGTCAGTCAAATAATACAATCAAAATGGAAACAATAGTAATTGCAATATTCGGGTTAGGTGGAACTGAATTGGTGATTATTGGAATAATTGTACTTCTGCTGTTTGGAGGTAGAAAAATTCCTCAGTTAATGAAAGGCTTTGGCCAAGGAATCCGTGAATTTAAAAGGAGTTCGAGTGAGGGAGATGATGAATCTTTGAATCTAAAATAGATTAGATATGCTTAAAGATACTTATAATCGAACACATGATTATTTGCGTATATCACTGATTGATAAATGCAATCTGCGTTGTATGTATTGCAATCCTGTTGACTTGCCAAAAAGTTTTTTCGAAAAAATGCCTCGTATGACAGCGGAGGAGATCGATCAGGTCGTTTCTGTTTTTGTGAAGCAGGGAGTAAAGAAAATCCGACTTACAGGAGGTGAACCCTTGGTGCGAAAAGATGTGAAGGAGATTATTCGTCGTCTTTCGAAATACCCGGTGGAATTGGCTATTACCACCAATGGCGTTTTTGTTCATGAACAGATTGAAGTATTTAAGGAAGCTGGGATGAGATCGGTGAATGTTAGCCTGGATTCTCTGAGTAAGGAAAATTATGCGCTCATTACTCAACGGGATAAATTTGATACGGTGATGAGAAATATTCACCTGTTGCTGAAAAATGATTTTCATGTAAAAGTGAATGTTGTTGTAATTAAAGATGTGAACGATATGGAAATTTCCGATTTCATTAATTGGAGCCGGGATTTATCACTGGAGGTTCGTTTTATTGAATTTATGCCTTTTTCAGGTAACGGATGGAGCAACGATAAAGTATTTTCCAGTCAACAGATACTGGATCGAATTTCTTTGAGCCACACCTTTAGTGAATTGGTAAATGGACCGAACGATACTGCAAAGAAATACATGGTGCATGGTCATACCAGTACCTTTGCTGTAATTAGTTCCATGAGCGAACCTTTTTGCAGTGGATGCAATAGATTAAGACTAACAGCAGATGGTAAGATGTATAATTGCCTTTTTTCAGATAAAGGAGCTGATTTGCTCACGGCTTTAAGAGAAGGCAAAAATATTGAAGCGCTGATCCAAAAATGCGTTCAGGGAAAATTTTTTATGCAGGGCAGAAAGGATGAAAAAGAAAACCTCCTGAAAAAAAACTATGTTTCTGACAGGGGAATGGTGAGTATAGGAGGATAACCTTTGCACTGTATCTTCTTAGATAGTAAAATAAATTGATGAGTATGATTTCCGTTTTTGAAGCAAAAAAACTTGTGTTGGAATACACAGAACTATTGAAACCTGAAAGCATTCACTTGTATAATGCAACAGGTAGGATACTGGCGGAAGATATTTTTTCGGATATGGATGTTCCGTCATTTAATCAGGCGGCGATGGATGGATATGGTTTTAGATACGACGACCTAAAGGGGAATGATTCATTTTCCGTGATCGGAGAAATTCCCGCAGGGGTGTTTCCGATGATAAAACTATCGCCGGGTACGGCTGTTCGAATATTTACAGGTGCCGTAATTCCGGATGGTTGTGATACGGTGGTGATTCAGGAACATGTTTCTGTTAATGGCAAGCATATTTTTGTGAACGATCCGAAAATAGCAAAAGGAATGAATATTCGTACGAAAGGCTCTCAAACAAAAAAGGGAAGCCTTTCTTTAGAGGCCGGAAGTAAAATTACACCAGGTGTTGCCGGATTTCTATCTGGCTTGGGATTCGATAAAGTAAGAGTTTTCGGGTCTCCGAAGGTTTGCATCATTACTACCGGAAAGGAATTGATTCTTCCTGGCCAGCCTTTAAAATACGGAAAAGTATATGAATGCAATTCCTATAGTATGAATGCAGCTCTTTGTGAGTTAAACATTAAACCACATAAATTAATCAACGTTGACGATAACGCAATTGAGATTACAAATGCCATAGAGAGCAATCTTTCTGATTGTGATGTAATGATTATCTCTGGCGGTATTTCAGTCGGGGACTTTGACCTGGTGCATGCTTCTTTGACCAATTGTGGTGTGCAGCAAGTATTCCATCGGGTGAAACAAAAGCCCGGTAAACCCATTTATTTTGGAAAGTACGGGAGGAAAATGGTATTTGGTTTACCTGGCAATCCATCTGCTTTATTAATTTGTTATTATCAATATATTCTTCCTGCGCTGAAAAAAATGATGAAACATACTGAAATCAGAACTGAGGGGAATCTTCCTTTATCAGAGCCGTACAGCAAAAAAAGCGGGTTGACATATTTTCTTAAAGGGAAAATTTCAGACAATGAAGTTATTCCGTTGAATGCCCAGGATTCCAATCAGATGAATTCTTTTGCTATTTC
>DAORKB010000108.1:0-1638 GCA_035439365.1 Bacteroidia bacterium | reverse complement strand
AGAAGCGTGCCACTTGCACTTTTGATAGGTGTATGTATTGGTTTTTTTTCAGGAATGATAGGAATAGGCGGCGGAATTATTCTGAGTCCTGTATTATTGTTTTTGAATTGGGCGGATATAAAAAGTGCTGCAGCGGTTTCCGCGTTATTTATCTTCGTTAACTCGGCAGCTGGATTAGCTGGTGCTTCTGTAATTGAATTTGAATACAAAAACGAGTTTTGGGTGATGCTTTTTCTTATAGTTGCGGGAGGCACCTTGGGATCCTATTTAGGTGCAAAGAAATTGGAATCGAAAGCATTGAGTAGACTGTTAGCTGCAATTTTATTGATTGCCTCAATTAAATTAATCTCTTTTTGAATAATGGCCAACGAAAGAAACAATGTGAATGGTTATATCCTCGCTGGAGGAAAAAGCTCAAGAATGGGAACAGATAAAGGGCTTCTTCCTCTTAATGGGAGTACAATTGTAGGGAATATAATACGGCAACTGGAACCGGCTGTTGGAAAAATCACGATAGTTGCAAACAGTTCGCGTTATGAGCAATTCGGAGTAGAGGTCATTGCAGATATAATTCCGGGAATTGGGCCTTCAGGAGGTATTCATGCTGCCCTGCATCATTCCGATCGTGCGCATAATTTTATTGTAAGTTGCGACATGCCATTTATTACGACAGAAGCAATTCAAACTATTATTGTCCGACCTGCTCTTACTGAAATAACATTGCCTTTTTATCAGCAGCAGCTGGAACCGTTATTTGGATTATATTCAAAAAACTGTTTAGACAAATGGCAGGAATTAATTCGGCAGCATATATTTAAATTAAAAGATATGATAACGTACTTCTCGGTTAAACGGATAGATATTGATCATAACCCTTTGTTTCAGAATACCCTCTTTATGAATGTAAATACGCCCGCTGATTTTGAGGCGGCAAAAAAAATTGAACATGGAAATTCAGCTTCTTTTATTCGGACAATTGGTTGACATAACGGGGATATCAGTACTTGAAATTTCTGATGTAAAAAATACAGACGAATTGTCCTTAAGGCTTGGCGAGCGCTTCTTGAAAATTTCCGGAGTCAAGTATGCAATCGCAGTAAATAGGGTGATTATTCAGGAGAATACACCACTAAATGATAAGGATGTTGTGGCGCTGCTTCCTCCATTTTCAGGCGGCTGATCCTTAAATAGTTGATTTTTTATGGACACAAAAGATAAAAATATACGATACCAGCGACAAATCATACTCAGCGAGCTAGGGCTTTCCGGGCAGCATAAACTGCTGTCTTCAAAAGTACTCGTTATCGGAGCGGGTGGTCTGGGGTGCCCGGCGCTTCAATACCTTTCAGCTGCAGGTGTTGGACAAATAGGAATTGTAGATTTTGATGTGGTTGAGGTATCAAATCTTCATCGACAAGTTCTATATAGCATGTCCGATATTGGAAAACCTAAAGCTGAGGCTGCGGCAAGGAAGATAATTGCATTCAACCCCGAAATTCAAACGGATGCTTTTATTGTGCAACTTACAAATAAGAATGCACTTGAACTTATCCGGAATTATGATTTAGTCATCGATTGTTCGGATAATTTTTATACCCGATACCTTGTCAATGATGCTTGTGTAATTCTTGAAAAACC
>DAORKB010000107.1:0-11602 GCA_035439365.1 Bacteroidia bacterium | reverse complement strand
GATATTGCAATGGCTTCACGTGATTTAAAAACGGAAGAAAAATTAAAGTTTTCCGAGAAAAAGAAAGAGATTGAAGAAGTTATTATTGCATACGATGCATTATCTGTTATTGTAAATCCGGAGAATAAAGTAGGACAATTAACCCGTGAACAAATAGAAAAAATTTATACCGGGGAAATTAAAAACTGGAAAGAAGTAGGTGGAGCAGATGAAAAAATTGTGGCTTATTCCCGTGAGTCCAGCTCAGGAACATTCGAGTTCTTTAAGGAAGCAGTGATGGAAAAAAAGAATTATGCTGCTACTGTTTTGAGTATGCCGGCAACAGGAGCAATCGTTCAATCGGTGAGTCAAACAAAAGGTGCAATTGGATACATCGGTTTGGCATATGAAACATCAGGCGTAAAAAACATCTCCGTTTCATATGATGGAGGAAAAACATATGTGGCGCCAAGCATTGCTGCGGCAAAAGATAAATCGTACCCTGTTTCACGTCCGTTGTTTTACATGTATGATAAAGCAATAAAAGATAAAGTGGCTACTTTTATAGATTATGCACTTTCGGATGAGGGGCAAAAGATCGTATCCGAAATTGGGTATGTGCCTGTAAGATAAGAGATTAAATTTTAAAAAAGGGGTAGCCTCTTAGCGATCCCCTTTTTATCCCCCCTTTTTGAGTTAAATTCGGAGAAATCAATTCCCCTTTTCGTAACAATTACGTAACATTATCTTAACATAGATTTAACATTGTGGATATGGTTAAAAAATCTGCTAACCCTATATTTGCAGGGCATTTAAGCGGTTATCACCATTGAAAACATATTATAAGAAAGTCTCCGAGAAAATTATTGAAGGATTGTTAATGCTCAGTGGTACAATTACCAGTTTAACAGTTTTACTCATTGTATTTTTTTTATTCAGAGAAGGTTTGGGTTTATTCAATAAAAAACCTGTAGAAGAAACTGTTGTCGTTGCAATAAATAAATCCAACACGGCCAGGGAATTAACCTCTCTTCAAATTAAAAATATTTTTGATCAGAAAATCACCAATTGGTCAGAACTCGGTGGTAAAAATGATTCCATCATTTTGTTTCGCATGGAAGACATTACCAACTACTACACAGAGGATCAGATAGGAGCAAATTTCGAAAACCTGCCCATGTGTATCAGTCAGGTAGTGGATAGCATTCCCGGCGTCATTGCTTTTTTCTCTGATCGATACCTTGCAAAAGACTTCAAAGGCAAGATGGTTAATGTTGATAAAATAAAAGTTGGCGAATTTTTAAATGGACGAGAGTGGTTACCTACCGCTCAGCCTACCGCTCAGCTTGGTGTAAAACCATTGATTTTAGGAACATTATGGGTAAGTTTTGGAGCTATTTTATTGGCATTGCCACTTGGCTTGGCAGCAGCTGTTTATCTGAGTGAAATAGCAGATGAACGTATCCGAAGAATTCTGAAACCATTGATCGAATTATTGGCAGGTATACCTTCTGTTGTATACGGGTTCTTTGGTTTGGTAATCATTGTGCCGATGATTCAAAAAGCATTTAACCTGCCCGTAGGAGAAACAGCTTTAGCCGGTAGTATTATTTTGGGTATTATGGCACTACCAACAATCATTACGATTTCGGAAGATGCGATGCGCAATACACCTCGTGCAATGAAAGAAGCAAGTCTTGCCCTCGGCGCCAGCAAATGGCAAACAATTTATAAAGTGGTAATTCCTTATTCTGCTTCGGGTATTACTGCAGGAGCTATTTTAGGAATTGGACGTGCTATTGGTGAAACCATGGCAGTGCTTATGGTAACAGGTAATGCCGCAGTAATTCCACACAGCATATTGGAACCTGTTCGCACCATTCCTGCAACAATAGCTGCCGAGCTGGGTGAAGTTGCAAATGGTAGTATGCATTATAAAGCCTTATTTGCTTTGGGTTGTATCTTATTCCTGATTACATTATTTATTAACTTAATGGTTGAGTTTGTCAGCAACCGTAAAAAATATAAAAAACACTAATGCAAACGCTTGACGAAGATAAATTAGCAAGACGAAAAAAACAGAATCAAACAATTGCATTCGGGATACTTCGTATTTTGAGTTATTCTGTTGTAGCTATCCTTTTTGTAATCTTGATCTTCATTATATATAGAGGAGCTTCGGCGCTAAGTTGGGATTTTATTACCAAGATGCCGGAAGAAGGAATGACCAAAGGTGGAATTTTTCCGGCAATAATAGGTACCTTATACCTTGTACTTGGAAGTATGCTCTTTGCTTTTCCTGTTGGCGTGCTTGCGGCCATTTATATGAATGAATATGTTAAAGATGGAATTGTAAAAAAAATTATCAAACAAATGACCAATAACTTAGCCGGTATTCCTTCTATTGTATTTGGTTTATTTGGAATGGCGCTTTTTGTAAATAAACTGGGTTTTGGTGACTCTATTATTGCTGGTTCACTTACGTTGGGTTTGTTAGCATTACCTGTTGTAATCCGTACAACAGAAGAAGCACTTAAGGCAGTTGATGATACATTTCGCCATGCCAGTTTGGGATTAGGAGCCAGTAAATGGCAAACAACAAGCAAAGTAGTGTTACCCATTGCTTTCCCGAATATTATTACCGGTTTGATTCTGGCAATTGGTCGTGTATCAGGAGAAACAGCTCCTATTTTATTTACAGTTGCAACTTACTTTTTACCAAAACTACCAACTAGTATTTTTGATCAGGCCATGGTATTGCCTTATCATTTATTTGTAATTTCAACAAGCGGAACGGATATCGAAGCGACCAGACCATTAGCTTACGGAACAGCATTGGTACTGATCATTATTGTATTGATTGCAAATTTATCTGCGAATATGTTGCGAAAATATTTTGGTAGAAAAGTGAAGATGCAGTAATGGTTTATGAAATGTAAACTGCAGTGATGAATGTTGATAGGAATAAATAAGAAATTAAATGTATAAGATCGAATCTAAAAATGTTGATTTTTTTTATGGAAGCACACAAGCTTTAAAAAACATCAATATTTCAATTAAACCCAATACGGTAACTGCTTTAATCGGACCATCCGGTTGTGGTAAATCGACGTACTTGCGATTATTCAATCGAATGAATGATTTGATTGACGGAACACGAATTGAAGGAAGTATTTGCATAGACGGAGAAAATATTTATGCAAAAGGAGTAAATGTGGATAGCCTTCGTAAAAAAGTAGGAATGGTTTTTCAAAAACCAAATCCGTTTCCAAAAACAATATTTGAAAATGTTGCTTACGGACTTCGTGTGAACGGTGTAACCGATAAAAAACTGATTGAAGAACGTGTAGAAACTTCTATTAAACAAGTTGCTTTGTGGGAAGAGGTAAAAGATAAATTGAAAAAATCGGCTTTTGCACTTTCCGGAGGACAGCAACAACGTTTGTGTATTGCACGTGCATTGGCAATTCAACCTTCCGTAATTTTGATGGACGAACCAACTTCGGCACTCGACCCGATTTCAACTTCGAAAGTAGAAGAATTGATTTATGAGCTAAAAACAAAATATACAATTGTTATTGTTACACACAATATGCAACAGGCGGGACGCGTAAGTGATACAACAGCATTTTTTTATATGGGTGAGCTTATTGAACATGACAATACGAAAATAATATTCACAAACCCAAAAATTGAACGAACACAAAATTATATAACCGGAAGGTTTGGTTAGAAGACGATCCAACACCATTTTGTATTAGACACGAGTAACAACCAATTAAATCAGCAAGAGAATGTCACACCTGGATATAGAGCTACAGCAATTAAAAACAGAAAGTATTAAAATGTGGTCGCTCGTTAATTTACAATTACGTAAAGGAAAAGAAGCGTTGCTTAAGCTTGACAAAGATCTGGCACGTGAAGTTATATTGAGTGAAAGACGTGTAAATGCATACGAGTTAAAATTGGATCGCGATTGCGAAAATATTTTTGCGCTGTTTAATCCTGTAGCAGTTGATTTGCGATTTGTACTTGCAGTTTTAAAAATAAATAGCAATCTAGAGCGCACCGGTGATATTGTTGAAGGTATTGCTCGTTTCGTATTGAATGTTGATAATACATTTGATAAAAAATTGTTGGAACTAACACGTGTGGTTGAAATGTATACAGCAGCAAACAGTATGATGGAAAGTGTGTTGGAAGCTTTCGAAAAGGAGGATACTGCGTTGGCACGTAAAATCTTTAAAGAAGATGAATTGCTGGATGATATCAATATCAAAGCAAATGCAATTGTTGCACAGTATGTTCACAATCAACCACAAAATGTAGTAGAAGCTGCACTTTATTTATTATCCATCATTCGTAAATTAGAACGGGTAGGTGATCAGGCAAAAAATATGGCCGAAGAAATTATTTTTTACATTGAAGCAAAAGTATTGAAACACCGTTCTAAAGTTGAGAAATCGGAGTGATTTGAAAGGGTTTTATCAGGTTCAAGAACTAAACCTCCAGGGGCTTTAAGACCTTGGAGGTTTTCAGTTAGTATTCATTTCGTCCTTATCTTGCATAAAATTTAATTATATATGGCTCACTTATTCTCTCCTTTAAAAATCAGAAGCATCGAACTAAAAAACAGAATCATCGTTTCACCAATGTGTCAATATTCTGCAGAAGACGGGTTTGCGAATGATTGGCATTTGGTGCATTTGGGAAGTAGGGCAGTGGGTGGTGCTGCACTTGTCATTACAGAAGCAACAGCTGTTTCACCAGAAGGTAGGATCTCACCTGCAGATTTAGGAATTTGGTCGGATGAACACATTGTCTTTTTAAAACAAATCACTTCGTTTATTGAAAAACAAGGCGCAATAGCAGGAATGCAATTGGCGCATGCAGGGAGAAAAGCAAGTCATAGCTCACCCTGGAGCGGAGGAAAAGCTATTTCAAAGCAGGATGGAGGCTGGGAAACGGTAGCGCCGAGTGCTCTTGCTTTTTCTGATGGAGAACCTGTTCCAACGGAATTAACCCTGGAAGCAATTGAAAAAATTAAAATTGATTTTAAAAATGCTGCTGCCAGAGCATTGAAAGCAGGTTTTAAAGTAATTGAATTGCACGCAGCTCATGGTTACCTGTTGCATGAGTTTTTATCACCTTATAGTAACAAGAGAAACGATAAATACGGTGGATCCTTTGAGAATCGGATTTTATTTTTAATTGAACTGATCGAATCGGTGCGTGAAGTATGGCCCCTTGAATTGCCTTTATTTGTTCGTATTTCAGCAACAGAATGGGTTGATGGAAATTGGACAGAAGATGATTCAATCAAGCTCGCGAATATTTTAAAAGAGAAAACGGTTGATCTGATTGATTGTTCAACTGGTGGAAATATTCCACACGTTAAGATTCCATTGGTGCCAATGTATCAGGTACCATTTGCGGAACAGGTGAAAAAACAAAGTGGTGTCCTAACAGGAGCCGTTGGTTTAATTACCACCCCACAGGAAACCAATGACATTATTGAAAGCGGTAAGGCAGACGTTGTTCTGCTGGCAAGGGAACTGTTACGTGATCCCTATTTCCCTTTACGAGCAGCGCATGAATTAAACAAGGAAATAAGTTGGCCAAAGCAATACGAACGTGCAAAGAAAAAAAAGCAGGTTTAAAAAGGAATGTTTTTATTCTTAACTTTATATTCAATTATAATCCATATCCCATTAAAATAAGGGAAATTGCTGGCCTTTGTTAACATTTCCTTAATTTATAATTAACACACAAGTGATGGTATAACATGAATTTTACGCTGAATTAAAAGAGAAAAAATAATGGATACAATTACAAGCAAGAACAAGATTTTACTGGTTGATGATGAAGCGGATATTTTAGAATTTCTAAGCTACAACCTTAAAAAGGAAGGCTATCATGTATTCACTGCAAACAACGGAAAAGAAGCGGTAACAGTTGCAAAGAAAGAAAACCCGGATGTGATTATATTAGATGTGATGATGCCGGATATGGACGGTATTGAAACATGTAGAGAAATACGTGATTTACCCGGATTAAAAGATGTAATGATTGCTTTTTTAACTGCCAGAAATGAGGATTATTCACAAATTGCAGGATTTGAAGTTGGAGCAGATGACTATATCAACAAGCCAATTAAGCCACGAGTTTTAATAAGCAGAATTAAAGCCTTGTTAAGAAGAAGCGGAGCCGGCGAAACCAATAATGTCGAAAAGGTTGAAATGGGTGGGATAAAAATCGACAGAGAACGTTACCTGATTGTACAAGATGGAAACGAAATCAATCTTCCCAAAAAAGAGTTTGAGTTATTAGCCCTGTTGGCATCTAAACCTGGAAAAGTATTTACGCGCGAAAGTATTTTGGATAAAGTATGGGGAGGAGAGGTTGTTGTTGGTGATCGCACCATTGATGTTCACATCCGAAAGCTGCGTGAAAAGTTAGGAGAGGACTTTATCAGAACCGTGAAGGGCATAGGATATAAATTCGAATTTTAGAAAAATCTTTTTCAAAAATTCAACCTTACCACCGTATTTTTGTTATCTTGTTTACTTGTTAAGCAAGCGTATTCGCTATGAAATCGACTTCCCCAAAATTTTTACTATTAATCATTGCCCTTGGGCTTGCAATTCTTTTATCAGCAAGCATTTTTATTTTCTATGATTCACAAGGTGATTTTAGCTGGAAACTTGCCGCTATTACATTTGTGATTTCTATCATTACCTCCATCGTTTTATTTTTTTTAATTGATTCGCTTGTTCTGAAAAAAGTGAATCAATTGTCTATAACCGTCAAAAATTTCCGCACGCAAGAAGATGAAAATACCAATCCTTATGAGGGTGGATATGAAGTAGAAAATTTGCGCAAAGAAATTCTTGCATGGGCCGCAGAACGTAAAGATGAAATTGAGCGATTAAAGAAACTCGAAGTTTATAGAAAGGAGTTTTTGGGAAACGTTTCGCATGAATTGAAAACGCCTATTTTTAATATACAAGGATATGTGTTAACCTTATTGGATGGAGGTTTAGAAGACGAAACAATTAATCGCGATTATTTAATGCGTGCCGAACGCAGTATTGATAGAATGATAACCATTGTTGATGACCTGGAAGCCATATCGCAATTGGAAACGGGCGAATTACAGTTGGAGCCCGAACGATTTGATATTGTTGCGTTGAGTAAAGATATTTTGGATGCACAGGAAATGAAGGCTACCGGAAAAGGTATTATGCTCTCCATAGAAGGAGAGGCGAAACCCCTGTTTGTGTATGCCGATCGTTTTAGAATCCGCCAGGTATTAACCAATTTGGTTGTGAATTCTGTAAAATATGGAAAGGAATACGGAGAAACAAAAATCAGTTTTTATGAAAATGTAGATACCATTCAGATTGAGGTAACCGATAATGGAATTGGTATTGCTCCGGAACATTTGCCTCGTTTATTTGAACGCTTTTATCGTGTGGATAAAAGCAGATCACGCGAACAAGGCGGAACTGGTTTGGGACTTGCCATTGTTAAACACATCATTGAAGCCCACAACAACACAATCACAGCATCCAGCGAAGAAGGCAAAGGAACCACATTTGCATTTACACTTGAAAAAGGATAAATAGCAACCTTTCCTTAAAATAATGCGCGATTGGAATCTGTAGTAGTCATAAGAAGTCTGCGCACACACTGTTGATATATTCTATTTTACGGTTATACAAACACCTAAATTTTTAAGGTTTAAATGAAAAAATTGATTTTTTTTTGTAACTTTCTTTTATATTTATAGCAGTTCGTCCCCTCGCCTTCTTTTTTATTTACAGGTATGTAAATTAGTATCGCTCCGTATTATATAAACATTTAGTACAAACATAATTTCATTTGATATGACTGAAAACAGTGTTTTATATAAAAGGCTTATAGAAGAGATTGAAGATTATGCAATTTTACTTTTCAGTAAGAAAGGGGAAATACTTAGCTGGAACAATGGAGCAGGTAGAATGACAGGCTATGTCGCAGAAGAAGTTATCGGAAAGAAATTCGGCTTTTTTTACAACAAACAAAATCAGGATGTCAAATTACCTGAAAAGCTTTTAAAGATAGCTTTAAAAAATGGTAAGGCAAGTTATGAAGGATGGTTTACAAAAAAAAATGGAACCAACTTTTGGGGAAACAATCTAATTGTAACCATGTTTGATGAAAATGGGGGGGCGGCAGGCTTTTCCTGTATTATGCATGATCTTACAGAAAAAAGAAACGAACTGCAGATTGAAAAAGCGCTTAGTATAGCGAAGGAAGGCTTAATGAAGCTTTTTAATGCCTCACCTGTAGGGATGATCATTGCAGATATCGAAAAAGGAAGATTGATTGAAGTGAATGAAAGCTTTCTTTCAACTTTTGGATATAAAAGAGAAGAAGCCATTGGGTTTACAGCAGATGAACTAGGTTTTGTTTCGCAGGAAACACAGCAAAGGTCATTTGGTAAATTAAAAGAGCAAGGCTATTTAAGAAATGAAAAGGTACCTGCAATAACCAAATTCGGGAAAGAACTTCAAACCATTTTCTCTGTAGAACTTTTTGAATATGAAGATAAACAGTGTTTCCTATGTATATTTCATGATATAAGTGAAATCAAAGATATGGAAAAAAGACTTGTAGAAAGTGAGAATAAATACCGCAAGTTGATTGAAGAAGCGGGCGATGTTCTGTACACATCCGATGTACAAGGAAACTTTACATACATTAACCAACGGGTTAATAACCTCATTGAATATGCAGCCGACGAACTTATTGGGAAGCATTTTTCGGTGCTTATTGCACCCGGTTGGAAAGAAAAAGTAACAGAAATATATTTAAATCAATTTAAAAATAAAATTCCGGAAACGACGATGGAATTCCCAATTCTTACCAAAAGCGGAAAAGAGAAGTGGGTAGAACAAATTGTCATTATGCAAATGAAACGGGATCTTATCATGGGATTTCAATGCATTGTTCACGACATAACCGAACGGAAGAACGCTAGTTTGTTACTGGAAAACCAGAAAAAGATAATCGAGCAGAAAAACAGGGACATACTTGACAGTATTAATTATGCAAAACGTATTCAGGATGTAATATTCCCTCCCGATGAACTGATAAAGGAGCTGCTTCCTGAGTCTTTTATATTATTTAAACCGAAGGATGTGATCGGTGGAGATTTTTACTGGCTTGAAAAATTTAATGAAAAAACATTTATAGCAGCAGTTGACTGTACCGGACACGGAGTACCGGGTGCTCTTCTCAGTATTATAGGATACAATCTGTTGAGTAAATCTATAAATGAACATGGAAATACCCAGCCCAATGATATTCTCAATGAGTTGAGTATTGGTATCAATAAAACACTGCACAAAAGCATAGATAATCCTACTTTAAAGGATACGATGGATATAGCGTTGTGTTCTATAGACAAAGAAAATGTATTGGAGTATGCGGGTGCACACAATTCATTATATCTTGTTAGAAATGGCGAACTGACCGAAATCCCCGCGGATCGTTTTCCGGTAGGAATCGTTCTGGAGGGAAAGTTTCAAAAATTTAAAAATCATCGCTTACAATTGTATAGGGGTGATACAATCTATTTATTTAGTGACGGATATGCGGATCAGTTTGGTGGGCCGGATGGCAAAAAGCTTAAATACGGACAATTCAGGAATATTCTGCTTTCCATTCATACGCTTCCTATAAAGGAACAGAAAAGTGAATTGAATAAAAAATTTGAAGAATGGAAGTTCACAAATAAAGATCAGACAGACGACATCCTTATTATCGGGATAAAAATATAATAAGTCAATTTGCGAATGCTGTTCATTCATATTACCCGAAAGTCAGGTAGAGTATTAGCAACAAAAAAATTCATTATTGTAAAATAACTTCTATAACAGCATTTAATTTTGTTTGGAGACCATCTCCAAATTCCTGTGATAGGTCCTCGTAATCTTTGATTTTTTCAAGTGCTCTTTTCAAATTGAAACCGGATTGGGATTCTACATACGCCAATTTTTTTTTCTGATAAAACGCTGCAAGATATTCCTGCTCAGTTTGACCGGGTGTCGGAATCAGAATAACTTTCCTTCCTAAAACAGCAAGGTCCATCAGCGTTGAATAACCACTTCTAGCTACCACAACCGAAGCGGATTGAATAGCAGCTTTCATATCTGCTGTGTTTAAATGGGGGATAACATCGATATTTTCTATTCTTTCGAGCCTGAACGTCTCTTCTGTAATTCCTCTTACAATTAAAAAATTCAAAGGGATGGAAGAAGCCTGTTTTAAAATGATTTCTTCAAAAATGCTGCGTTGAGGTTCTGGTCCTGAAATAATGACCATTACATCATAACTTTTTTTTAACGGTTGGCATAACAAACTGGATTTTTCGTTGTAAAATCGGGATAATGGACCAATAAAAACAGCATTTTCAGGGGTTGGATAAAAGTGAGTCAGGTCACCGGAAAGGTTTGTTTCACCTTCGAAATCAGGTATCCAGCATGTGTTGAATTTTTTTATATAATTAAGGTTAATACGATGTAATACGTATTCTCCAAGGGGTGATTTAATCATTAATTGATGTGTAATAAAAACAGTTTTCACTTTAGTACTCCACAAACCAAAACGATTATCAGAAATGACAATATCAATTTTCTTTTGTTGAATAATCTCTTGAAGCAATTCATGTTCTTGTTTAATTCCTTTTAAAATTTTGGGAATGGAAAAGAACATCCGGATGGCCAATGCACTTTTTGAATATCGAATATCGTAACCAGGTAAATCGATGAATTCTAAGGTTGGAAACTCATGTTTTAAGAGGAGAAAGGAGCGCCCGCTTCCTGCAATCAGCACATGCTGATTTTTTTGAAGCAATAAGCGAATGATAGGAATACAGCGTGTTGCGTGCCCTAGTCCCCAATCCAATGGACAAACCAATATCCGTTTTTTCTGCCGCATTAATGCTTATTTTTGTAAAAATAAGGCTTTGCATCGATAAGCCGAAATACTGTTGGTAATTAATAATACGCATGGCGAAGAGAAAATTAAAAAAGTTTGCAGAAGTATCCGCATTTGAAAATTGTTTTTTTCTTTCATTTGAAGGATCCAAAGAGGAAGGACTTCCTTTGAAAGGTAAATGGCACAAGGAATACTTTAAAAATAACCATCCCATTGTTGTCGAATTGGGTTGTGGAAAAGGCGAATACACGGTAGGACTAGCTAAACGCTTTCCTGAGAAAAATTTTATCGGGGTTGACATTAAAGGTAACCGGATTTGGACCGGGGCGAAAACAGCTATCGAAAATAAAATGAGCAATGTGGCATTTATCCGAACACGCATCGATTTTATTGAATCCTGTTTTAGCAAAGGTGAAGTGGATGAAATATGGATCACCTTCCCGGATCCGCAACCACAAAAAACAAGGGTAAGAAACCGACTTACGAATATGATGTTCATCAACCGTTACAAAATAATTTTGAAAGACGGTGGATACGTGAATTTAAAAACAGACAATGAACCGTTTTATGAATTTACGAAAGAGGTGATTGCTGAGAATAACCTGAAATTGATTGATTCAACAAATGATTTGTATGC
>DAORKB010000106.1:0-11776 GCA_035439365.1 Bacteroidia bacterium | reverse complement strand
TAACAAACGTGAAAATGGTTGAAAGTACTTTTCCAATTCGGTCTAAAAATTTAAGCAGGAACAGGCGATCCAGAATTAAAAAGGTACCATGAAACGCACCCCATAAAACAAAATTCCAGGAAGCACCATGCCATAAGCCGGATATGAGGAACACGATCCATAGATTTAAAAACAAACGTGCCTTGCTATGTACTTTATTTCCACCCAATGAATGGAATATAAAGATATTCCTTCATCCACATTCCCAATGTCATGTGCCATCTTCTCCAGAATTCGGAAATACTGGTGGATGTATAGGGGTTATTAAAATTTTCAGGAAAACGGAAGCCAATCATTTTCCCAATTCCAATGGCCATGTCCGAATACCCTGAAAAATCAAAATAAATTTGGAAGGTGTATGCTAAAATACCAATCCATGCAACTGAGGAGTTTAGTTCCATCGGATTTAATGCAAAAATACGATCGGCTTCAGCGCCGATAATATTTGCGATCAATACTTTTTTTCCCAGTCCGATTGCAAAACGATAAAAGCCAATTAGCCGATCATCTGGAGTGATTGTACGGGTTGATATTTGATCTTCAATTAAATTAAATCGCACGATAGGGCCTGCAATTAATTTTGGGAATAGCAATATGTATAAATAGTAGTCGGTTATTTTATTCAAAGGTGTTATCACTTTTCTATAAGCATCAATTGTAAATATCATTTCCCTCCTGATTAGTATTACAAGAGGAAAGAAAAAGAATTATAATAAATAAAGCGGGAAACTGCATTCAAGTGCATTTTCAGTGCGAGTGTGAGAGCGGGTATCACAACTTCCGCTGACGCTACAGTTGTTAGAGGGAAAACAGTGTGAGTTTGAATCGCTCTCGCTCTCCAAACTCACACTGTTTTTATTACCCCATAGAGTTAGCGATGGCCATAAAGGTTGTTTCTTTTCTTCCCAGTTTGGAAAGCATACGCATATGTGATACAAATGCTTTTGTCATTGTTTCATTAGCAAGGTATGTAACTCCAAATTCTTTTGCTGTTTGCTCAACAATGGGTGCAATTTCGGGATAATGCACATGACAGATGCGTGGAAATAAATGGTGAATAGCTTGGTAGTTCAATCCTCCAACATAAAATGTAATGATGGGATTGTTTTTCGCAAAATCAGCGGTTGTCTCCAATTGGTGGATGGCCCACTCGTTTTCAATGTTCCCTTTTTCATCAGGAACCGGATAAGTGGTACCTTCTACTACGTGTGCCAATTGAAAAATAATACTCAGTACCAACCCGGCAATTGCATGTAAGGAAAGAAAACCAACCATCACCTGTAAAAAGCTTAGATCCAGCACCAACATTGGCAATACAATTATATAGGTATAATAAATTAGTTTCCAAAAAATGATACGAGATAAAGATTTCATCCGATCTCTCTTACTTTCTTTGTTATGGCCATGTTTAATGAATTCAAAGTGTTGAACAAAGTCTTTTGCTGTTGTCCAATAAAGTGTCATAACAGAATAAAAAATGAAAACGTAAATAACTTGTATGCGTTGGATCGCAAAGTGTCTGCCGGCCGGCGAAAAGCGCATCATCATTTTATTGTCGATATCGCGATCATGCCCATGAACATTGGTGTAGGTATGGTGTAAAATGTTATGCTGCGTTTTCCAGTTTTTGTTATCACCTCCGACAAAGGTAAGAGATAGACTAAGTAGTTGATTTATAAATGGTTTTTCTGAATAAGCCCCATGATTGGCATCATGCATTACACTCATTCCGATTCCAGCCAGACCGAGCCCCATGACAAGGCTACAAAGCCACATGCCAAAAAAGTTAAACCCCGCCGTCATAATCAATATATAAGGTACAAAATATAAACTAAGCATAAAGATGGTCTTAAAAACCATGGTTCCGTTAGCGTGCGGAGATATCTTGTTTTCAGTGAAATAGAGGTCAACACGCTCCTTTAATGTATCAAAAAACTTGGTTTTATCTTTATTTACGAATTTTACTTTTTGTTTCATTTACTTTTTTGGGTTTCTACCAAAGATAGTATTTATTGTCGAATTTAGTCCCCATTTATGTGTTTTATTAACAAAATACCGGAATTGCTGTTATATGACGAAAATGTGGAATTTTTTTCGTTGAAAGTAGCAATTGTTGAGGTTTTTAAGTTCGAAATAATACCCAAATTTTATGTACCAATGTGCTTAATTTTTTTGAACACATAAGTACATAGATTTATATTAATTTAAGTGATATCTTACCAAACGCAGCTCTTTGTAACTGCTACTGCCAACATAAAATGGCTTCGTTGTTGAAATGAGGCCAAGTCTCGGTGAAAACTTTCTATTTGCTACTCTTTGTTTACCAGATATATCATACGGAGGATGCATTTCAAAATTCATTTTTGAATTTAGCGTTAAAAAAGTACCGGCAGGAACGGCTGTCCATACATCTTTATCGGTCATTTTTGTTACAATGGTACAAATGGTATCACTTGGAGGTGTTATCTGATTGTAAGTATACAAAGGTGTAGAGAAATTTTTCATTGAAAATTCAATCCGTCCTTATAGTGAGACAATACAGTCTGCAGAGTCCCTCAGAAAAACATTGCTTAAATAAGTAGTATTAGGAGGTGCCGAAATTTTATAATAGACATTACCCTTCTGAGTCATGGTTTCTGATATATAGCAACTGTCATAAACGTTGGTTGGTGTAGCAATTGTCATTGTGCTATCCAGGTCATATTCCTGATAGATCCAGTAATTACCAACCTTTAATTGAGAATAATCAGAAGTAGTTAGAAAGATGACATCATTCCCATAAGGAATTTCTTCAGGGTCGGTGTCTTTGTTTTTTTGCAGGCGAATGCTGTGACAATAAAAGTCAACAGCATAAAGAGGATTACTTTTTTCATGCGTATTATTTTTAGTATAGTTATAAAACTTCACCGGATTCTTTCGAAAAAAAACAGTATTCCAGTTAAATTAGGTAGTAGTATTACAAATCGCATCCTTTGAAAATGCTATGCAAAACGTCAAAGCGGCTACGCATATTGTAAAGGAATGTATTTTAAAATGAAAAGTTTAGGGAAAGGTTACTTTTTAAATATTAACGGTAACCAGATTATTTACCAATTTGAATTTTTTCTCCTAAAAATTTTGGTTCCCGGTCAATAAGCATATCCAGAAAAACTTTTGCTTTGGCAAAAAATTCTCTTCTGTTTGTGCCTTTTGCAAAACGCCCATGAAGATCCTGTGCATTGTATCCATATGCTTCTATGCCGTTATTACGTGCAATGAATACAGCACGTTCGTTGTGAAATTTTTGAGAAATGACCGTAATTTTTGTTTGACCAAAAATTTCTTTGGAACGGATAACAGAGTCGAATGTTCGGAAGCCAGCGTAATCCAGGTAGATTACAGAATCAGGTACACCACCGCTGATGAGTGCATTTTTCATATCAGTTGGTTCATCATAGGTCTTTCTGCTATTATCGCCGCTTACAATAATGTATTTGATTTTTCCGGCGTGAAACAATTCCAGTGCAGCATTGATGCGATAGTTAAAATAAAAATTTTCATAGCCATTGGCGGTTAGCCGGCTTGCCCCAAGCAATAAACCAACATTCACTTGCGGAACATCATCAACTTGATCAAATACAAAAGGTTTCGCTGTATTTTTTATTTTGTAATTCGCCCAGTATGTAAATATGAATGCACTAACGATAAGAATTAGAAAAGAGATAAAGATTTTAGATTTGATTATGCGTTTAACCACCATTGTTTAAATTGTTGCTGATTGTCTTTTAAATGAACCACTTCACCGATCATGGGTGTGATTAACGGGATATTTATGTTTTTATTGAGTGCGGTTATTTTTGACAGGGGATCGTCCCAGGAGTGGTTGGCCAATGCAAATTTTCCGGAATGCACCGGAAGTACTTTCTTCGCTTTTAATTCTTGTCCTGCCCTCAATACTTCTTCAGGTAAAGCATGGATGTATTTCCAATTTAAATCGTATTGCCCATTTTCAAGAATGGCCAGATCAAAGGGGCCATATTTATTCCCGATTTCTGTAAAATGGGTATCGTAGCCACTATCGCCACCAATAAAAATTTTCAAGGAAGGAGATTGCAACACAAAGGAAAGCCATAAAGTATTGTTACGAACAAATCCTCTTCCTGAGAAATGTCGTGCGGAAGTGGTGCTAATTGGAAAACCTTTATCCAGTTCAAACGTCTCGTTCCAGTCTTTTTCAACAATGATGTTAAGATCATACCCCCATCGTTCCAGATGCGATCCGGTACCGAGTCCGCAAATTACCTTTTTTATTTTTGGACGTAAATCACGTACAGTTTTATAATCCAGATGATCATAATGATCATGTGTAATAAAGAGATAATCAATTTCTGGAAAATCATTCACAGCATAAATATCCGATCCTTTAAAGGATTTATTAAATCCTGGAAGTGGTGAGGCATCGCCACTAAACACCGGATCGACGAGCATGCGTTTACCATCCAGTTGAATGTAGTAGGAGGAGTGACCAAACCAAATTAAAACATCCTCTTGTAAAGGGATATCGAGTAAGTTGGTCTTGATAACAGGTATTTCTTTAGCCGGAACACGCGTTGGATTTCTCTTGAAGAAAAATGCATATCCAACGCCAAAAAAAGTAGCACCTTCCGTAAGGCTAGGTGTGTGATGAATATTTTGAAATTTTCCATTTTTGAAATTCGGAGATTTTTTGATGTTCTGTAACCGTTTACCGGATGGCTTTCTGCCGAATTTAGGTAAACGGGTATACAATAGAACTACTGCAATGAATGATGCGATGATAATAAATAGAGATATCATATTGCTTTTTGAATTTAAACAAATTTGAATCTATAAGTTAAGAAGATACAACCAATAAATTTTTCCGAAACGGGGTTCCAGCTCTTTGTCCCTTTTAAATCCAAGTGATTCATAAATATGTCTTGCAGCATCCATAAATTCGGAGGTGTGCAAGGCGATTGTTTTTTCACCAGTATCCTTAGCGTGTGTAATACACATGTGCGTCAATTTTTTTGCAATGCCCATTCCCTGGTAATCAGGATGAACACCAACGTACCGGATTTGTGCCCATTCTGTTTTATAAAACTCAAATGGATGTCCGTTCGGAACAAGGAATGCCATGCCTACAACATTACTCTGATGAATGCATACAAAGCATTTCCCTTTTTCGAGTAATGGAATTATTTTATTTTCATCTTTAAGAATAGCTGTTAATTCATTTGCATGCTCGGCTGAAAGTATGGTGATGTATGGACCGTAAGAGTCGATAGCTAATTGTACCAATTGATCGATGTCTTTTAAAGTCCCCGATCGATATGTTAATTCTTCTGATTTCATAAATTTATGATAAATGATGTGTATAAAGTTTTGAAACGTTAACTCATCACGTTATTGTTTTTGCTTAATCTTTTGTCAGTGCATTTGTTAAGAGTTCCATCGCTTTTTCCGAATCCGGAGTTTGTACATTCATAAAAACCAGTGTTGCCAAATCCCTTTCCTTGCATAAGGTTACTTGTGTTAAAAAGCTTCCGGGGTTGCCGGTGTGCGTTGACCAATGATACCCTTGCTCATCAATGCTCCAAAACCATCCCAAACTTACCTGAGGAAGTCCATAATGTAAAAAATTAAATTCCTGGGCACTTAGCAAGCTGGATTCGCCTTTCAATCCTTTTAATTGAAGTTGAACAAATTTTATGTAATCCGGTAAGCTGACTGTGATGTTTCCGGCGGCTAACAACCAATTTAATTTACAGTTATCGGCGGGAGGTTCGGGTATCAGATCCTTGTTGTGCCCCCAAGGTTGTAACGAATCTGTTGAATTGGGTTGACCGAAATAAAAATGAATGTCCAATTTTTTACCAAGTTCTGCTACCAATTGCTTATAGGTTTTCCCTGAAACTTTTTCAAGCATGAAACCGGCCATTACATACCCTAAATTGGAAAAATGGATACTTGGGATAGTGTCAGTTTGAGCGGAGTCGAGAACAGCAGGTTGTTTCAGGCACCAGGATAGAAACTGATAGCGTTGCTGGGACTCATCACCCGAAAAATCTTTTTGTTCGGGTTTATCATAATAGTAAGTATATGCATATAAATGCGTACGCATACTAAGTAAATTAACGAGTGTTAATGCATGATGTGCAGGATCACTTGTTGATTTCAGTTCGGGAAACAAATCAAAGAATTTTGTGTTCCATTGTAATTTTCCTTCTTTCACCAATAGTGCGGCAATAAAAGCAGTAACGGATTTTGTGTTGGAACCAATTCTGAATTTATCGGTTAAAGATGCAGCGTGTGCTGAATTTATTTTGGTTGTTCCAAGTGCTTTCATCTCATAGATTTTTGCTGATGAAATACGAGCATAGGTTATTTCAGGAATGCGATTTGCCTTGCGAATACTATCAAAAAAAGCAGCATGAGGTTGCGCTTGAAGTATGGTTAAGGAAATCAGGAGAATAAATGAGCAAGCAACTTTTCTAAGAAAATGTTTTGATAATGACATACTGGATTAAATTGGTGATGAAGTGTGCGTTGTGTCTGTTGGAGCGGACCCGATAGCCATCGGGTCGAGAACCTTGGTCCAATACGTTATGATTGCTTATTATCCTGCAGGATGCGCTATAAAGTAATACTCCGTATTGTTGTTAAAATGATTTACGAATTCTGCTTGTGTTAAAGGTGCTTTGTTTTTGATAAATGATTTTAAGGTAGATATCTTTAATCCGATTTCCGTAGCAATGAATTGGTACAATTCATCCGGTTTGGTACCATAATAATCACTGGCTCCCAATCCACTTTCAAAGATTACCACAGGTTTGTATTTTTTTAATAGTTGCTTAGCGCCTTTAAGTACACCATATTCACCACCTTCCACATCAATCTTTATAAAATCAATTTTTACATCTGCGGGAATAATGCTGTCAAGTGTTTTTAATTCAACACTTATTTGTTCAATATCGGGGGTTTCCAGTGCGTATTGACGTTTGTTTATACCACTGTAAGCCGGTGCATTTTTTACATGCTGAAAAGTGGAGGTGCCTGTAACATCCGATAATGCGTATGGATAAATGGTTGCTTTTTCTTTGTATTTTATCTGCAATTGATTAAATAAATAGGGAATGGGTTCAAAAGCAAAATGATTTCCTTTCGGAGCATTCGAAATAATCACATCCAGTAATTCACCTTTATGACAACCCACATCAACGCAATTGCTTTGCGTTTGAATACATTTTTTCATTATAGATTTAGTAAGGCGATCGTATTCCAGATTTTTAGTTAAATCTAAATGCAAAAAATTTAAAGTGGATCGAACAAAATTAAGATTCATAAGGATGTTTTATCTTTTGATATTAAGCAACTAAAGCGATGCTTGTTTCAGCATCAACCAAAGATAAATACAAATTGTGGAATTAGGAATGTTCTTTCACCCTAGTTATGAAATGGGTCACTAAATGCAGTATTTGAGATAAATACCGAATCGGTGAAGGTATGTAAGAAAGTGATTATATTTTTTTTTTCGGTCGCCGTAAGTTTGGCACCTCCCATGCGTGCAAATTCCATTTTTGAATCAATGTTAGCGCAGAAATGCACACCTTCACTGTAAAAATCCAATACTTCTTCCAGGGTTTTAAATCTTCCATCGTGCATATAAGGCGCTGTCAATGCAATGTTTCGTAACGAAGGAATTTTAAATTTCCCGTTATCTGTCAGCCTTTTTGTGGTGCTACCCAAACCTGCATCTGGATAATCTTTTGCATTCAAGACATTATCGAGTCCATTGTTGCTAAACTTAGCAGTCGTTCCCAGTGCATCTGCATCGGTAGTATGGCAATGCAAGCAATCCCCTCGTGTCATATCGTTCATCAATTCAAATCCATTGTATTCTTCTTCGGTAAAACTGGCTTGTCGCAGATAAACCCGGTCATATTTTGATTGATACGAAATAAGCGTCCTTAAAAATTGAGCAATTGCATACGTGATTTGTGTACTATCGATAGGTAAAGTATCATACAGATTCTGGAACTGTGAATGGTAGAAAGCGTTATTTGTTATCCGTTTTACAGCAGTATTCCAATCGAGATCCATTTCTTCATGGGCCTTCACCGGAAATAAGACTTGTTGTTCGAGTGTGGCCGCACGCCCATCCCAAAAAAAAGAAGGATACCATGCCAGGTTGAAAAGAGGCATGGTATTCCGTTTTAATAGAACTTTATTTGAACCTGTACTAAACGCTTTTGGTGCATCACTGAATGCATATTTCTGTTGGTGACAGCTGGAACAACTCATCGTGCTATCTCTGCTAAGGATAGGGTCATAAAATAAATAACGACCCAGCTGAACACCTTCTTTTGTTACAGGGTTTTGAGCAGAAACAGGCATTTCCGGAAATGTTGGTAAGTCTGGAAATATATAAGGAGTAGGGTGATTACCAACAAAACCGAGAACAGTCAGGATGCAAAAAATAGCAAGTACGATTTTTACTTTTTGCATCCTTATTTGGACAGCATTATTGGAAATACCTCATGTTGTAAGTTGGTATTTACCATTAAATAATAAATTCCGTTTGGCAAATGACCAATATTTATGGTCATATTGCTGGGATCGGGCTTAAATTCTTCTACCAACCTACCATCAATACCAAATACCCGAACGGTTTCAATAACGTGGTTTTCCTGAATTTTACTTGCTTCAATGTTTACATTTCCTTGTGTAGCAGTTGGGTAAACAGTTAAATATTTTGATTTTTCATTTTCCTTTACAATATGCATCATCGTTTTTGAAAGGAAAAGATTATCAATCATCCACCCTTCTTTTTGGTTGTTGATTCCATCGGATTTAAATGTAAAACGGAGATCAATGGAAGCAGGTTGATTTGAAAAGAGATAAATACAAAACCAGACATCTCTCCAGGTGGTATCTGTTCCGCTAAAAGCATATTGCCCGGAGCCGAGTGTGTCTTTATTACTTAAATCATATCCGTAAAAATTATGAACGATTGGATTATTGAAAGCATTTTGCCAGGTTGTACCTTTGTCGAGTGAGAATTCAATAATACCTCCATCCTTGTGCTTATCCATATCCAGTTTTTGTTTCCAACGCGTAGCAATAATGTTCCCAAATGAATTCGCAAAATCGATATGAAAGGAAAATGAAGAGGTGTTGTTGGATGGATATTTATTTACAGTATCGGTAACAATTACATTGGGTTCCGTTGCAGCCATATTAAAAATGGTCTTATGGGGTTTGCCAATTTGCCAGATGTTACTTTTTGTGTTGGGTTCAAATACAACGTGAATGGAGTTTTTGGTCGTATCGGCGCCATCAAAAAATTGAAGATGACTATTTTGAGCATAGGTGTTGAAGTGTCCCAGGATAAATAATGATAATAAATGGGAAAGATAATTTTATTGACATGGCTTAAGGTTTTGATGATAACAAGGATACCTCAAATTTTTAGCTCAATCAAATAATTTTAACCATTGGTCGTTTTCGGTCAATTAACGGTAAATCGTACCATATTTAATTACTTCTGATCGCTTCTACCGGATCAAGTTTAGAGGCTGAGTATGCAGGAACAAAACCCGATACAAGGCCAATGACAACAGATACGGTAAGTCCTAATACAATGTTGGATTGTGAAAGAGCGAATTCCATTCCAGTCATACTATTGATTAATAACGTAAGCAGAAAAATGATGAATAGTCCGATTGCGCCACCAATGAGGCATAAGAAGATGGCTTCGGAAAGAAATTGTGTAAGGATGAAATAGTTTTTTGCACCAAGTGACTTTTGTATTCCGATAATATTGGTACGCTCCTTTACAGAAACAAACATGATGTTGGCGATGCCAAATCCTCCAACCAGTATGGAGAATCCACCAATGATCCAACCGACAATACTCAATACTCCAAAAATTTTGTCAAATTGATTGGATACAAGGCTTATTTGATTGATGGAAAAATCGGGTTCTTGTTTGGGCTTTATTTTATGCAAAGAGCGGAGGACACCGGTTAGCTCATCAATCAGCGCATCGTTACTGATGCCTGCTTTCGCTTTTACAATGGTGGTATGTTCCTGTTCATCATTTTTAAGGTCGAATAAGTTTCGTGCAAAATTGATGGGAACAAGTACTTGTTCGTCGGCGCTGTTTCCGATGAGGCTTTCTCCTTCTTTTTTAAATACACCGATAATCATCATTTTGGTACCATTTAGTTTGATGTATTGGCCAATGGCGGATTTTGAAGGGAAAAATGCTTTTGCCACCACATCACCAATAATGATAACCGGTTTTCCGCCGGCCGATTCAAGCTCGGTCATGTAGCGTCCATCGGCTATTTCAAAGTTTCGCACAAGGTTATAATCCTGTGTAGCGGCCTTCATCTGAATGTTTTCAATGCTGCTGCTCGCGTATTTTAAAGTAACATTGCATGTAAAGACATAAGCGGCACTTTGAGCGCTGTAGCACCTTTCCATGATATCGTCGAGCTCCGCATAAGAAGGTTGGGGACGTTGAATGTATTTCCACCAGGGGTAATCAGGACCGAATGTCCAGGGCCACTTTTCAATAAAAACAACATCTTCACCCAATGACTTTACGCTTTTGCGGAGGTTGTTTTCCATTGAATCCAGTACAGTGAAAACAAGGATAATGGTGAAGATCCCAATGGTAATGCCTAACAGAGAAAGAATGGTACGAAGCTTATTCGTGGTTAACGCATTGGCTGCGGAAATAATACTTTCTTTAAAAATTCTTAAAAACATTGCATGGGATTGTGGATTACAAATGTATCATTTTTACGAAATAAAAGAATGGCAGAAAACGCCCAAAAGATGGGCAAAAAAACAGACATTGTTAAAAAAACAATCATTTATCAACAAAGTGGCTTTCGTGTTAAAAAGTTTATAAAATTTAATACTTTTGTAAAGCAATTAAATAGTGATATATGAGTGGGTTAACACAAATTAAAAATGCCCTCATTTCCGTTTATTACAAAGATGGTTTAGAGCCGGTAATAAAGGAATTGAAAGCATTAGGAGTAAAAATATACAGTACTGGCGGGACGCAGGAATTTATTGAACAACAAGGTGCAACTGTGACTCCGGTGGAATCACTCACTTCTTATCCTTCTATTTTGGGTGGACGCGTAAAAACGCTTCATCCGAAGATATTTGGTGGAATATTGAGCAGACGTGAACTGGCAAGTGACCTTAGTCAGCTTGAAGAATACGAGATCCCGGAGATAGATCTGGTGATCGTTGATTTATACCCGTTTGAAGAAACGGTAAAATCGGGTGCCGAGTCCCAAGCTATTATCGAGAAGATTGATATTGGCGGAATTTCTCTGATTCGTGCAGCAGCCAAAAATTTTAAAGATGTGGTTATTGTGCCATCCAAGGAACAATACGCCGGATTATTAGATATTTTAACAGCGGGTAAAGGTTCTTCCACCTTAGAGCAACGAAAAGCATTAGCAGCAGCGGCTTTTAATGTTTCTTCACATTATGATTCGGCCATTTTTAACTATTTCAATGGGGATCAACCTACAGCGTTCAAGCAAAGTGTTCAAACTTCAAAAGTGCTTCGCTATGGTGAAAATCCGCATCAAAAGGGTGTTTTCTATGGTAATTTGGATGAGATGTTTAGTCAGTTAAATGGGAAAGAATTATCCTATAATAATTTGCTGGATGTGGATGCTGCAGTGAGCCTGATAGCAGAATTTAC
>DAORKB010000105.1:0-11807 GCA_035439365.1 Bacteroidia bacterium | reverse complement strand
GGATATGCGATAGCGAATGAGTATGATAAGATGACGGCAAATATTGGAGCGAGAGGGACGAATGCTCATACCTCATTTGAAGAGACAGTGTATGAAAATGATATCCCAAGTAACCAATTGGAAAACTGGCTAACGATTGAGGCAGAACGTTTTCGTAATCCTGTTTTGCGATTGTTTCATACCGAATTAGAGGCGGTGTATGAAGAAAAGAACAGAGGGCTTGATGAAGATGGAAGGAAAGTGTGGGAAACTTTACTTCTTGACCTTTTTCCACATAATACATACGGTTCACAAACTACTATTGGAACCATAGATCATTTAAAAAACCCTTCTTTAACAGAGATAAAAAAATATTATGACAAATACTATGTTCCCAATAACATGGCAATTTGTTTATCTGGAGATTTTGATCCGGATGCAGCCATTAAATTAATTGATGAAAAGTTTAGTGCTTGGAAATCTAAACCTGTTGAAGTATATCAACCCTACATTGAAAAACCAATTACACAACCTATTGTAAGCAATGTGGTTGGACCGCAAGCTGAAAATATAACGATGGGATATCGTTTTAACGGTGCCAATACCGCTGATGCTGATCTTGTTTACATGATTGACCAAATTTTATCAAATGGAAAAGCTGGTTTATTTGATTTAAACCTAAATCAACAACAAAAAGTATTAAGTTCTGGCACTTATGTAAAAATGCTAAAAGATTATTCTGTTCATCTGCTGGAGGGTGAACCTAAAGCTGGTCAATCGCTTGAGCAAGTAAAAGATTTATTATTGGAACAAGTTGAAAAAGTTAAAAAAGGCGATTTTCCTGATTGGTTAATGACAGCTATCATCAATAATTTAAAATTGCAACAAACAAAACAATACGAATCAAATGCAAAACGTGCAAATGCTTTTAAAGATGCATTTATTGAGGGTGTCTCTTGGGAGAACTATACAAATTTTATTTCTCGTTTATCCAAAATAACCAAACAACAAATTATTGATTTTACAAAAAAGAATTATACGACTAATTATGCAGTTGTCTATAAACGAATAGGAGAAGATAAAAATGTTCAAAAGGTTACGAAACCGATAATTACGCCCGTGCAAGTTAACAGAGGCGATCAAAGCGATTTTCTAAAAAATATAATCACTAAAAAAGTAGCGGATATCCAACCTGTTTTTATTGATTACAATACCGATATCAAAAAATTCAATATTAAAAATAATATACAAGTTTTGTATACTCCAAATACAGAGAATAAAACATTCGCTATGTATTATGCTTTTGATATGGGTAGTAATCAAAATAAGAAATTAGAAATTGCGATAAACTATTTAAAATATCTTGGTACAAAAGATTTAACAGCAGCACAAGTACAGGAAGAGTTTTATAAACTAGGATGTTCTTATAGTGTAAATGCCGGAGAGGATCAAATTTTGATAAGTATAGCTGGGCTTACTGAAAATATTGAAAAAGCGACTAAACTACTTGAAAATCTATTAGCTAATGCGCAGCCTAATGAAGAAGCTTTGAAAGCTTTAGTTGGCGATATTCAGAAAAAACGAGCTGATGCTAAATTGGATAAGGAAGAAATCCTGGAAGGTGCTCTTTTTAATTATGGTAAATATGGTAAAAAGTCGCCCTATACGAATATACTTGCTGATAAAGAATTGGAAAATCTAAAACCTGCTGATCTTATCTCTATTCTGAATGATTTAACCTCATATGAACATCATATTCTTTATTATGGAAACAATACACAACAGGAGTTAACAGCCCTTTTGGATAAAGTTCATAAAACACCACCTACACTGAAGCCTGTTCCTCCGCTTGTTAAATTTCAAGAACGAGAGGCAAATACAGATGTATATGTCGTTGATTATGATATGAAACAGGCAGAAGTTATTCTTTTAACAAAGGATGATCTATGCAATAAAGAGACAAGACCTACTGTGCGATTATACAATGAGTATTTTGGGGGTGGTATGTCTTCTATTGTTTTTCAGGATATGCGTGAATCAAAAGCATTAGCCTATAGAGTTTTCTCTCTTTATTTCAATGCTTCAAGAAAAGATGATTA
This sequence comes from Bacteroidia bacterium, assembly GCA_035439365.1. Lineage (GTDB taxonomy): Bacteria > Bacteroidota > Bacteroidia > 2-12-FULL-35-15 > 2-12-FULL-35-15 > 2-12-FULL-35-15. Next base: position 9,729 of record DAORKB010000105.1, on the reverse strand, counting down.
TAACTATGTGTTCTCCTATATAGGTACACAGGCTGATAAATTGCCAGAAGCAATGACCGGGATGATGGATTTAGTTAATAATTTCCCTGAAGCACCGGATAATTTTAAAGCTGCACAAGAATCTGTCTTACAAGGAATCGCCTCGGAGCGTATTATTAAAACGGGTATTTTGCTCGACTATGAAAAAGCAAAAAAGCTTGGATTTGATCATGATATTCGTAAGGACATTTACACAAAAGTCCCTACACTCACCTTTGCAGATATAAAAGCTTTTGAGCAAAAGCACGTAAAAGAGAAGCAGTATACTGTGTTGGTGATTGGAAAAAAGGAATCATTGGATTTGAAAACACTTGAGAAGTATGGGAAGGTGACGTTTGTGACCTTGGAGGAGATTTTTGGGTATTAAAAACATTTCCATCAAATAAAACCCTCAGAAGAGTTTCTTCTGAGGGTCATATAATAATTAAAAAGATGCTTTGCTTCAATTCCTCGCCATCTCATCCTCCAACTTATCAATACTAATAAAGCTCACTTCCTTATTATTTTCAGATAAGTTCAATGTTATATGAATTTCTTTCTTTTCTTTTTGTGCATCCGTGTAAATAGAAGAATAGTGCATTTGGCCTGCTTTCATATCGATTAGATCCATGTTGTGCCAGGTGATACCAAGCTGTTTTGCCAGTTGTTCCATACTCATATGCGAAGTACTGTCAACATCAATCCCTACTCCTCTTATCATTTTTTTGGAGCTTCCTGGATGCGCATAAAACACAGTATACCCCTCGTATTTAAATTGCTGCCCTGGACTGTTACGGAATTTTTTGGATTGAAGTGAATCCAGATCATTGAAAAAATTAAATGCGTCTTCCTGGTTTAGTGGAAAGGCTTCTGCGATTTTGTGTACGCTTCTGTAAACTCGATTTTTTTCAGCAAATACCGAATCATCCACACGTTCTGTTTTTTTATCCAGAACCGTACAGGAAAATCCTGCTAAAAGAAAAAAAGATGCTGTTAACACTGTATTTTTCATCACACCATTTTTATTTAATACCTCAAAATTTAAGCCCTGTCAAAAAAAATTGAGAGAACTATACTATTGAAATCTAATTTCTTAGCGATTCATTTCTACTTAACAAACAGTTAACGCCTTCAATCAGACAATAAAAATTTTATATGTTGAATACCTACGTGGTATTTGCATGCTATATATATCCAGTACTAATTTGGATAATAATGTAATATTAAATGTGTGCAACGAAATGCCTCCGGTAATACAGAATCCCAACCATTCGATTTCATTTCTAACACTACAACGACCCTCTTCATAAAAATAACGTATTGAATTAATGATTTTTTTGATACAATAAACTAGTTTTCAACTTTAGGCTTTTAACAAGTCCTAAAATTCAAGCCATACCCTTTGGTTTGTGGGATTGTATCCGCTTAGTTTCCCCGATGCGCAGAAATCTGTCCCTCCTTCGTAGGCCGAAGCTTTAGCGAAGGCCTATTTCGTAGGCCGAAGCTTTAGCGAAGGCCTATTTCGTAGGCCAAAGCTTAAACAAAGACCTTATCTCGTAGGCCAAAGCTTAAACAAAGACCTTATCTCGTAGGCCAAAGCTTAAACAAAGGCTTTATCTCGTATGCCAAAGCTTAAACAAAGGCTTTATCTCGTAGCCGAAGCTTTTCATCTTATGTAAAACCAAGATGAGGAAGAGCGAAGGCCTATTTTTAAGTAATTGCTTTTTCCGACCAATTATACTTTAAAATAACTGGTATGTTTCGTTTATTTTTTGTAAAAAACCTTAAATAACCGTAACCCGTTATCAATTAAGCGATCCAACAGGAATAATTTTGAAAGAAAAAGTGGGAAAATGAGTAAAAACAAGAATAATACACACCATTCTATGTGTCCTATGTGGTTTAATTTTTTTTAACCACATAGGTACATAGGGGCACATAGTTATTTACTTGTAACACTAATGGTTTTAATCTGGGTAAATTCATTCCCTTCGTCATCCACGCCTCTAACCACCACATCATAATCAGAAATGGCATTGCTGGAATAAAATTGAATGGTTTGATGTCCACTCGTTAAATTTACAGACGGGTCCCAGTACAAGGTATTTTTAAATCCGGGTTTCGATACTGAAAATGTATTCTCTTTTCCATTTGGGACCGTTACCAAAGGATCACATGCAATGTAATCAACCGACACCACTTCCGCTGGTAATGACAATCCTCCTAAATTTGATTCGTTGGTTTTTACCATAATGACTCCATTCAACACTTCTTTCCCGAACACATATTTAGATGCAATCACAGACACCGAATTTATTTTTGAAGGTGCTATACTCAATACCGAATCGTGATTGCGAAACGGTATGTTATCAACCATGACCAAAGGATGCTCAAAAAATTCTTTCTCTCTATCCACCATCTGAATAGTCAAACCTTCTCGTCTTGTTTTAATGCGTGTATTCGGAATTATTTCTTTAAAATAATCGGAAAAAACAGGCAATGGGACATAATCCTTTAAATAAATGATTTCAACAGATGACTTAAACGGGTCAGGTAGCGTATCTAAATACATTCTTGTTGGAACAGGTTCGTCATTGTACATCTTTGAAACTTGCGCATTTTCATACATTCCATTCATCAATGCAAGTCTGGATGAATCCATTTTAATCACTTTATAATGCATCGGCGGTAATCCCGGAGCAAAGTCTGCATTAATTAAAATTGTTCCTTCTGTTTCCGCGCAAACATAAACAATATGATTTTCATGTAGGTTTGTTAATGAGAATATAAAAAAGCCTTCCTCATTCGTTTTAGCAACATGAAACTGCTTTGCACTATCGACAATGGAAGCATACACAAAAATATTTTTCAGCGGTTGATTACCGGTTTTATCTACTACTTTACCAGATATACTTACAGAACGCAATTCGGGGTACCAATTTATTACGCCCGGACTTTTTGTTGATGAGGATTGAAAATAGTTATGTATACCAACTGCAACCGGGTCATAACTTCCTTTTTTTACAACACTCACCGAAACGTTCAACTTATTCTTGCCTTTTAAATCCAGCGAAACCAAACTATTAGGCGCAAACGAAGTATTTGCTGTGATCTCAACTATTTCCTTTCCTTTATTTGAAATACGCGTTGAATCAATTATTGTTTGAATGGCTTCTTTGGCTTGCAGATCCGGATTGACAATCATCAACTCACTTGTGTAAAATTTATCCGTACTAAAATTACGCATGTATTGTGTGTAGGCTCGTAAATAATAATTACCCGTTATCACATCTTCCGGAATAGAAATCACAGCTGTAGCAACGCTATTGATTATTATTAATTTCCTTTGAAGAACAGGTTTTGATTTTCTATCCAACAATTCAACATATAAAATTCTACTTAACGAGTCATTGCTATCTGGTAAGAAGCAGTTCGCCTTCAGTAAAATTTGCTCACCGGAAAAATAAGTTGTTCTATCAGTTATTAAAACCACTTTCTCCTGAATAAGCCCGCTTTTATATGTTGTTTGCGATATCCCCCACAGGTCTATCAATATAAACAACACAGTAATTAATTTATTTTTTGATAACATCTATCTGCTTATTTATTCAATCCAAAAACTTGGTTTTTTTTGTGTTCCTTCCAAGAGACAATTTACACACTCCTGATCCAGTAAGTACATGCCTACGTCTGTGGCTGCAAAATACACAGGCCATAGATCAGGTCTGTTTAGCATTCGTTCTATAACAAATCGTTGAGGTTCGCCTGGACGACACATATCGTAGCGAAATACGATTGACGGTCTATTCAAAAAAATACGTTTCTCAGCAATTCCTGCAACCATAAAATAACCCAGAACAGGAATTTCCTCATGTGATTTATTGCGTAAATTATTTTTTACCTGATATGGTTGTGTTGAATAAAGATCACCTCCTGTATCTGTTATTTTTTTTATTTCATTCCAATAGGTAAAAGCGGCTTCATTTATTTTATACTGCTGAACATTTAAACTATACCGAATTGTTAATGCTTTGGTGTAATTATCTTCATAGTACAAAGGGTAATTGTTAATTTTTGTTGTGTTTAAATTGCCTGCGTTCAATAATAATATTTGCAATACGGTCACATCCCTGTAACATGTTCTTAATGTATCTCCATAAAGCATTGGTTTGTATTCACCTGATTTATTGATAACACTATGAATTCCATAATCGGCATTAAATTTATAGGTGGTTTGTATCCGCCATAGGAAATAATTATCTTTTGTGTCAAAGGTTTCAGAATTCAGATAAAATTGATAGCCATCTTTTCCATAAAACAAATCCGGATCGGCTTTGTGTTCTACTTTAGCATCAATGGATTCTATTTTTAGACCGGTTGTTAATAGTTCCATTGCTGACTCAATTTGTTCACCATCCTTAGTTAACACAAGCAACTGATAACTTCTTCCCGGAACACCTCTAAAGGTTATCGAATCACTTTTATAAACGCCCGCTTCTGCTTCATTAAAACTATATTCATTGCCGATATTATCTTTTACTTTTACCTGGCAATTGGGCAACGGATTTAACAATGAAAACTGTTTCACATCTCCTGAGGTGGAAAGCTTTACGGTATAGGGGCCAGGACCATCTGTTATTCCACCATCCACCACTAACAGGTTTGCATATCTATCAACCTTCGCGACAAAAGGTTTTACACAACCCGTCAGAAAGCTGGAGATTATAAATATTAAAATTGCATTTATTTTTTTCATTTCTTTTAACTCCTCATTAATTAAAAATCGTCGCAATCAATCGAAAAAATTTATTATTGACCTTCAAAACTTCCCAATTTAAAATTATAGGTCAATGAAAAAATAGGACTACCGAATATTGCGAGTTGATAACCGTTAATATGTGTACCTTCTTGTTTAAAATAAACAGAGTATGGATTATCCCTTCCTAATAAATTATATACAGAAAGACTCCAGGAACTATGTTTGAATTTTCTTGCTTTTAAGTTTCCTTCCAAATTAACGGAAACATCTACACGAATGTAATCTGGAATTCTGTATTCGTTTCGTGATGAATAATGAACAATTGGAATGCCTTGCTGATAATATACCGCTGAAGGAAAAGTAATCGGTCGGCCGGTAGAATACACAAAATTGGAAGACACACTAACACGGTGTGACAGCTTATAATTGGCAACAAAATTTACCGCATGGGGCTTATCATAATTTGCCGGATATGCTTTCCCTAAGTTGATTTTTTGATCGGCTCTTTCTCCGTCTATTTTAACAATGGCCCTGGAGTATGTGTAAGTGATCCAACCGCTTAATTTCCCGCTCATTTTCTTTAGCATGAATTCGGCTCCATAAGAATTTAAATTTCCCTGGAGAACATCTGTTTCAGGAATTTTATTGACCAACAAATTGGCGCCATCTTTATATTCCACAAGATTCTTGGTTTCCTTGTAATACAATTCAGTTGAAAACTCGTACTTGTGTTTTTTTAACTCTGAAAAAAAGCCGAGTGAATATTGCCGGCCCATCATTGGCTTTATATGATCATCAACCAGTTTCCATTTATCCGTGGGTGCTATTGCAATCGTATTGCTGAGCATAAAAATATACTGATGAGCCTGGTTAAATGCAGCTTTGACCGACATAAATTCATTGATTGAATATTTTGCCGACAATCTAAAATCGGGTGCCGAATAGGATTTAACTTTCTTATTCTTCCCAAAATTTACAGTATCCACGATATTCCCTGATATTAATGGGCTATCATCTCTGTAAACGTATGAGGTATGGGGTCCAAAAAATGTGTAAAAATTATAGCGTATCCCTGCACTTAGCGAGAAAATTGCGGATGGTTTCCATTCTTCATTCATGTACAATCCACTTTCAAGCCCTTCTTCCTTATTAAGTTTCACCGGTATCACCAACGATTTATCATCCAACGGATTATAGTTCCCTTGATCCAATTTATAAAGCACACTATTCGCCCCAATGTGTATATGATGTTCTGCATTTGGGTTGAGGGATACTCCGGCCTTTGCCTCCATGTGATTTAATCCGTAGTTCACTTTATATCCCCGAATGTCTGAAGAACTGTTTCGTTCATTGTATCCATAGTTACTATAAATGCCACTGAGTTCAAAATTGTGTTTTTGTTTAAAGAAATGTGTCCATTTAAGAGAAGCACCGGCATTGTGGTAATCATAATCCGTTAAGCTGGCCAGCACAATACCATCGGAGCTATAATAACCTGTTGCACTTAATTTATTATTATCAGTAAGTTTATAATGAATATTTACAACACCGTCATTAAATTTTGCGCGACTGTTTCTGATTGCATCTACTTGCACAAGCTTAAGCGCCCAGGTTGAGTAAGTGGATCTTACACCAACCATGTAACCACCTTTGCCTTTGTTAATAGGCCCATCCACCATTAGGTTAGCGCTAACCGGACTGATTCCGCCTTCAGCTGTAAATTTTTTATTGTTTCCTTCTCTTGCTGTAATATCAAACACAGAAGAAAGGTGGCCTCCAAACTGCGCCGGAAAATTACCTTTATAAATAGTTAGTTCGTCAATTGCGTTGGGTGTAAATGCAGTAAAAAACCCAAGCAAATGTGATGTATTGTACACAGGGATCTGATTCAGATAAAAAGCATTCTGGTCCGCTGAACCTCCACGTACATTGTAGCCAGCTGTTCCTTCACCCACAGCTTGCACACCTGGCAATAACAAAGCTGTTTTCACAATATCATTTTCACCCATCATTTTCGGAATCAGTTTAATACTTTTAGCACTTATTTTTTCATAGCCCATGCTTGTATTTTTCAACTTATTCGATGCAGAAGCTGTAATCACAACCTCTTTCAACGCACTTACTTTTTCATCTAACGCAAAATTTATCTGAGCATCCGAATATACCTCCAGTCTGAATTTCTTTTCTTCATATTCCATACTCCGTATGGTCAACGTATACCTTCCCTTTTTCAATTGAATGGAATAAAAACCATTTTCATCTGTAACCACACCCGACTTTAATTCACTAAAATACATAGTGGCCCCAATCACTTTTCCTCCTTTGGTTTTGCTGGTCATATAACCCGACATTTTTACCGATTCGAGATAGGCTCCCTCTTTTTTATTTCCTACATAAATTGTTTTTACACCAATTTCTTTTTTTGTTGTTAAATATTTTTGGGAATTCTCAGATGAATCTGAATTAAAATTCTCAGACTGATGCAGATTAAAAAAACCAGGTGGTAAAGACGTTTTAAGTTTTGCTCCCCGAGTTAAAAATATATTTCCGCTCGCGTCAACTGTAGCAAAAAAACGATATGGTTTTAAATTTGTACTAAGCACCTGTTCCAATGAAGCAGAATCATTTTCAACCACCATTTGAAGATCAACGGGCAAACTATCCTTCTGATAAAAAAAATGAACATTTAAATTTTGTTCGGCTTTATTTATAAAAGCGGGCAGGTTAAGTCCGTTATAATTTTTATCAATCAGATAAGAATTTTGCTGGGCAAAAGCTACCGTGAATAAAAAACTACTCACAAATGTCAATAACCAGCTATATTTCATTTTTATTTTATAAGCCATCGCAATATTGCATTAATGCAGCTATCTGGGCAGTAGATGCACGTGTATACTTTATCTTATTCTTTCGCATAAATTCTTTTATTTCCGCCTTATGTGTTGCGAATAATCGTAAGAATTCTCTTTTAGTGGAAATAGGAATAAATGTATTCTGATCATACACATACTTACTTATTTTCATGACTGAAAAAAAACCATTGGGTGATAATTCGGTATAGTTATCAATAAATCTTTTTTTGTACTTAATATAAAACTTCCGTTTACCATTATACACTTCCTCACAATATCCTTTTACTTCAGTACTGGGTTGCAATCCATTGACACTAACAAAATAATGATCATTGATTTTAAATGAATGTACCCAATCCTCTTTTGCTACAATTGTAACATACACACCCGTATCAACACTAACCTTCATGATCAATTGATCTTTCTCAATATTATAGCGCGCTTTTACTTTATCAAAAGAATTATTGTAAACGGTAACAGAAGCAAGTACATACTCATCGGTAATAAAATACGGGTGCCCTGTTGCATAGACATGTTCTGGCACATAAAACTCCCCCAGGTTCAATAAATCACTTGAACCATATACTTTATTGGTAGTATCCTTTAGTTGTTTAAGATTTATATTCGATTGTGCTTTACCTGAATTGGAAAATAAAAACAGAGTTATAAAAAGAAGGTGAACCTGTATGACTGTTTTAAAAATCTTCATTCTATTGTTAAACATTATTCGTTATTTATTGAAAAGAAAAATCAGAATCACATACCTCTTACGCTATTTCTCTTAAAGAACCTTAAAAGTACTCTTTTAAAAGAATACCTTAAAACCTTATTTTCTAATTATATCAAGCCTTTTTCATAAACAACACGCAGGAATGCGTCAGCAGGTTGGTTTTGAGTATCGTTCGGATACGTTTTGAAAAAGGCTAAAATTTGTACAAGCGGTTAATACGCATTACAACAGGCATTTATTTGCTGTGAACATATTCTTATGCTTTGATAAGCATTTCAAATTCTACCCATTATTTTTCGATACGGGAAATCATCTCTTCTTTTCAGGTCAATTTTGAAAAATCCCTTAAAGTTAAGCCTTAGAATGCTGAATTAGTCTTTTTCACTATATTTACCATAAATAAAAGCTCAACACAAGCCTAAACAAAGAAACCTGATTACAATTGAAAACGTCTTCTGAACTATTCGACCTGATTAAATCGCTCACTGGGCACGAAAAGCGGTATTTTATATTGTTTTGTTCATTCCAGTCAGGAAACAAAAAGTACTTAAAGTTATATTATCTGCTAGAAAAACAAAAAACATATAATGAAGGGAAGTTGATTGCTGCCTTAAAAAATGACCCTATGTGCAATCAGTTGGCAGTATCTAAAAACTATTTGTACACAATGATTTTAAAAGCATTGAATAGCTACAATGCTGGTTTTAAAACATCCTTCGCTTCCAGCATCGACACAATTGAAATACTTTATTACAAAGGTTTGTATAAGCAATGCTTCAAACTTATTACAAAGCTAAAAAAGCAAATTTATAAACTGGAGAAATTCCATTTGCTTTTTGAAGTACTTATTTGGGAACGCTCTTTATTGAGCCAAATGGAAGATTTCAAAAACTATTTTGAATTACGCACGCAAATCAAAGAAGAAGAAGAAACACTGTTAAAAAAAATGGAAAGCATTCATAAATACAGCTATGCCCATTTTTATTCTTATTACTCTTATTTAAAAGATGACACCGCTTTTAAACATATCAAGGAAGAGGATTTCAAAAAGAATGCTGCTTTCTTAATTGCTCCTGTTGATGAGACACAACTTTGTTTCCAGGAAAAATTTTCGAAAAGCGCTGGTGAAAGTTATTATTATCACTTTATAAAAGACTTTGATAAAGCTGCTGCCTCTTCAAAAAAAATGCTTCAACTTCTGGAAGATAACCCTGCTCAAATTGAATTGTCACCATTCAGTTATCTGGCAGCCAGTCTGACATATATGCTTATGTTATTGCAGCTGGGATATTACGATGAAATTCTTTTACATTGTAAAAAGGTTAGAAATCTTCAAACGCAATTAAAACAAGTCAAATCTTCCAAACTAC
>DAORKB010000104.1:0-11888 GCA_035439365.1 Bacteroidia bacterium | reverse complement strand
ACATATGAAATAAGAGAAACATTTTTAAGTCAGCTCAACCGGCCTTTTGGTATGCTCGTTATGGGAAATTATTTTTATGTAGCAAATACAGATGGGTTGATGCGTTTCCCTTATACCGTCGGACAAAAAACAATTACAGCTCCGGGAGAGAAGATACTTGATTTACCAGCAGGTGGCTATAACAATCACTGGACTCGCAATATCATTGCAAGTGCAGATGGAAAAAAAATTCTGGTATCTGTTGGATCCGGAAGTAATGTAGGAGAAAACGGAATGGATAAAGAAGCACGCAGAGCTGATATTCTTGAAATTGATCCGGATGGAAAAGGAGAAAAGATATATGCGTCCGGTTTGAGAAATCCTGTAGGAATGGACTTTGCACCGGGTACAAATGTGCTGTGGACAGCTGTAAACGAGCGCGACGAGTTAGGTGATGATTTGGTTCCGGATTATATTACAAGTGTAAAACCGGGAGGGTTTTATGGATGGCCCTATTCCTATTTTGGTCAGCATGAAGATCCCAGATTAAAAGGGCAGCGTCCCGATTTAGTAAAACAAGCGATTGCACCTGATGTTGCAGTAGGTTCTCATACAGCATCGTTGGGCCTGGCATTTTACAAAACAAAAGGATTTCCGGAAAAATATAGGAACGGTGTTTTTGTTGCCCAGCACGGATCCTGGAACCGATCCCAGTTAGCTGGTTACAAAGTTTTGTTTATCCCATTTGTAAACGGTAAACAAAGTGGGACACCAGAAGATTTTTTAACCGGATTTATTGCAGATGAAAAAACATCAAAAGTATACGGCCGACCGGTTTGCATTGCTATTTTGTCAAATGGCTCCATGCTCGTTACAGATGATGCAAGCAATACAATATGGCAAATAACAACAGAAAAAAATAACTAAAAATTAACGTGAAAATGAATCGATCAATTATTAAAGTAGGGATGTTGGGACTTGCATTGTTCTCATCATCACTTGCTGCTCAAAATAAACAACTTGTTAAATTGTGGGAAACAGATAGCATTCTGAAAGTTCCTGAGAGTGTATTGTTGGATAAAGAGAAAAAAATAATTTACTTTTCAAATATTGACGGACAACCACTTGAAAAAGATTCAAAGGGATCGATTGGCACATGTGACCTGGATGGAAAAAATATAAATAACAATTGGGTAAAAGGAATTAGTGCACCAAAAGGAATGGCGATCTTCAATAACCTCATGTACGTATCCAATATTGATGAAGTGGTAGTAATTGATGTGCCAACCGCTACAATTAAAAAACGTATTCCGGTTGTGGGTGCCATATTTTTAAATGATGTAACCATCAATCCCAAAGGTATTGTGTATGTTACAGATAGTAAAACCGAAAAAATTCATCGCATAGAAGGTGATTTGGTAACTGATTTTATTGCCGGCCAACCCAATGCGAATGGTATTTTAGCAGTTGGCGAAGATGTATATTTTCTTGCAAAAGGAACATTATGGAAAGCAGGAAGAAATAAATCATTAACGAAAATTGCAGACGGAATGGACCCAAGTACAGATGGATTGAAACGAACAAAAACAAAAGATTTTATCGTTTCTTCCTGGCCAGGGATTATTTATTATGTAAAAGCTGATGGAACAAAATACGAATTGTTAGATAGCAGAGCAGATAAAATAAATACGGCAGATATTGATTTTGACGCAGATAAAAACATTTTGTATGTGCCCAATTTCTTCAAAAACAAAATTACAGCGTATACTTTAAAATAACTGTGAAGGCAAATGCCAAAGATCTTTAAGACCTTTGCCTTTTCAATCCTCTTTATATGACTGATTGCATTGTATGTAGTCAGTCTTTTTTTTGCTTCAGTCTGACTAATGATAGCAGTCTGTGTGGGCTGTGTCAGTTCGAGCGGAATTGAGAATTCTCTTAGTTGAAATTCGCGAAACCCGAAGTCTTTTCCGTGCAATCGAATACTCTTTTTCTGTTATTGAGGAACGGTGTCTACACGATAGTTTGATTTGCAAATTAATGGAAATGCTTAACACCCTTAAAAACAAGTCGTTTCAGGAAGGTATAATTATTATAATAGAAATGATAATTGTTTAACCTATAAATCGAAACACATGAAAAAGATATTTATTTCAATGAGTTTACTTATTACTTCCATTTCTTTCGCACAAAATAATAACAACCTTGACCCTCCTGTACCTGCCAAGCAATCTGTTTTTTCGCTTGGAGCACAAGGTGGTTTCGGACACTCCTATATATCAAATATTTCAAATAAGAAATTTCAACCTTCCTGGGATGCAGGAATCGTTGCCATTTATTCGCCGGGTGCTCATTGGGGTGCTGAGTTGGACGTACGCTATTCCGCTGAAGGTGTTAAATATGAAAATCTGACAACAGGACGTGATAATACCATTTTTTTAAGATACGTCCGCATTCCATTAAAGGCAGTCTACTTTTTTAGGAAATATGAAAATGACTTCCGACCAAAAATAGCTTTGGGACCTGCGATTGGTTTTTTAAATGAAGAAGTAAATAGCGTCGGTGCAAATACGGTTGATTTTGGTTTAAACGGATCGCTTGGTTTCCACTATCGTATTGTTAGAGCAATTTGGCTTACCGCAGATGTGAATTATTATCAGGGACTGTTAGATACTTATGATGCAACTTCAGCAAATGAATTGAATGGAGATGTACGACTGGATCTTGGGATCAGCTTTGGATTTTAAATGGGTTAGCTAAAATACAAGGAAAACTTATTTATCTATTTATAGGGATTGATCATAGATTAATCCCTATTTAATTTTTAAAACTTCAAGAATAGCTTTTTTAAACCATTTAGTTTTTGCCAAATCTCCTACTGTATAATTGAATCGATTTAAATATTTTTTATTAAAATGCTTTTTCATGTTGAAGAATTGATAAAAATCGTCAAACTTATCACTTTGCAGTGCTTCGGTAATAGGTTTAAGATTTCCATCATCTTTTATCCCATCCTTAAATTCAATATAGTGCGTACGTGAGGTACCTATTTCAGCAACTATATCAATAAGTTTTTCATTTTTTTGTTTTATGATTTCATTAATATATTCGTCCTTATCGTAACCTACAAAACTCAACTCTGCAATATTGTCCGGGTGATAAATATAATTCTCGAATGTATAAAGATTTAAAATTTTGAGATTAGGTAGTAAAGCAATTATTTTATCTATTTCGTCTTTTCGCAAATAATCACGATCCTTCAACCCTAACATTGTTTTATCTGATTTACAAGTAAGAAAAACTTCTCTATTATTATTAGCCGGTAAAAACAAATAGGAATCTGTACCTAGAGCAGAATTAAAATGCTCATCATTTTTGTTCTCTACAACCACTAATTTATATCCTTTAAGTATCGAAGCGATTGTTGATTTTGGAATAGCCACTTCGTACACATCTGCTCTATCTTTTGGTAATGGAATAATATCTTGTCGAATGTCAAAATTCAATAAATCAAAATCAATTATTGACGCAGACTCGCTTTTTTTTGCATAATCAATAAAGCCCAAAGCATGCGATGCAGTCCAAAGCTGAGCAGTTTCTGGAATCCATCTGTTAATTATTTCTTCTAACAGTTTTGATTGTAACGCTGTATTTAAATGACAATCCATCTCATCAATAAAAATTATCGAATCTTTGTAATGGTCTTGACGAACAATAAAATTGATCAAAAGAATTATTACCTGTTTTTCACCATGACTTAATAAATCATAATTTATTTTAGAGTTTCCTTTTTTGAAAATGAGTTTGGCCGGTGTGCCGGGTGATGCATCTTCAAACTCTGCAATTTGAATAGTTGTTATATCATCACCACCAAAAATGTTGAGTAATGAAGAATTTAATGGTTCTATGAAATCTTTGAATATTTGTAATGTGTCAGCTGTAATACCTTTAAATACAGGGGCTCTTAATGCTGTATTTATTTTTTGTATATATAAGAATACATCATTTATAAAACGAGTATCATTTTCAATATAAGTAACGGGGCTATCCATATCAGATGCAACTTGTTCGGAATTTGCAGTGTTTGTAAGTATTTTAGGCACAATTCTAATGCTACTTCTACCAATAAACCTTTGTATAAGCTCTTTCCCAGAGGTTACATCGAAACCAGTTTTAATAATTGAGCGGCCATCATGAAATTCAATTAACGTTGAGGGATCCACTTTTTCATTTTTTTTATAGTAAATAGCAGAATCAACCGGGACGCCTTTATATGGTCCTTTGCTTAGCCAATCAAAAGCATCAAATAAAGAAGATTTTCCAGATCCATTAGATCCTATAACTAAGACTAATTTCGAATTACTTGGAATATCTGAAATAGCCAAGTTTGTGAACCTTTTAAAATTTTTTAATTCAATACTTTTGATTCTCATTGTTAAGTACTTTTAATTTTCTTAAAATTACGAAAAATAACTCTTTAAATACATTTACACGTTTTACTTTCACTACCAGCTATAAGCCAACGTGATATTCCCATACCGGTGATTATATCCCTTGTCAAACTCCTTACTTTTAAAATATTGAATGAATTGAAGTGTAAACCGGTGAACCACAAATGTGATTCCGTAGCTTCCATCAACTACCAACCTGGAGATATCATTTTCCGACAGGGTATACGGTTGATCACCCTTAAAATTTTGAATAGGTCCACCTTGCAGCAGCGAGTTCCACAGTACCAGTTTCACTACCGGATTAAAAAAGGAGTAGGCTTGTACATGCTTAAATAAGCGAAAAGAACCCTTGTCTGCTCTTGTAACATAACCAAGGTTTTTATCAAAATAAGAATTGAATATACCACACTGAATTCTCGCCCCAAAACCAAAATCATTGTAAACGGTTCCTAAATCAAATTGATAAATATAGCTGGCTTGAAGTATTTTGGTATTGATCATTATTTTTTCATACTTCAATAAATAATTTAAATAAAGATCATTTTTTATCTGGTAGTTCCATCCCAAAATATTGGTGTCAGCATTTTGCTTTGAAAAAAGCGTATGTACTCCGTTTTGCATTTGTCGCCCCAGTGCCCATGGGCCTAAAACACCAATGTCCAGATCAGAAGTGATTCGGTATTGTTCTTCCGAATTAACAGAAATGTTTTTAAAACTCAGGTACATAGCACCAGCAAAAGGTCTGTCATTAGGCAAAATAGTGTCAGCTGTTTTATCAGAAGGCGTATAAAATTCCTGAATAAAAGAAAGGGAAGCATGATTAAAAAAAGCAGTGTCTTTTTTTGGCTTGATGAGCAGATGATCCAAAAATGTTTTTTTATAAACACGGCTCAACATATTGGACATAACCTCAACTTTTAAACCTTGTGTAAAATAACGGTCATTGTTAACAGATGAAAAAATATCATTTGATTCATGAACCTTTATAAAATTTAATTTTTGCGAATAGAGTTGAGAAAAGGATAACAAACAAAATAATGCGATCCATTTGATAGGGGATGATTTCATGTGAACAAATATCCATGTGCCTTGTTCTCGACTCCGCTCGAACGGATACAACCCGTGCACTTATTTGAAGAGCATCTTTCTCATTCGTGATGAGGTGTGTGTCGTGTCCGTGCGAACGAAGTCGAGAACTGTGTGTAGGCTTTAGCTGTTAAATTTTTAGATTATAAAAACTGACTATATTAAGGAATAGGAACTTCAGTATGCTTTCTCTTTTCAATACGATAAATCAAAATCAAACTAAAAACAACCATTCCTGCACTTATAAAAACATAAATTAATTCCTGCGCATTGTGCGTTCCAACAGTTTCAATGTCGTCTTTGATCGTTCCTTTATTTACCAACCAGGCTGCAAAAACAGCTAGTCCATTATTCATTGTGTGCGCAATGATGCTGGGCCATAGTGATCCCGACCAAACAAACAAATAACCCAAATATGCACCCATTAAAACACGTGGAATAAAACCATAAAACTGCAAATGAAAAGCACTGAAAATGATAGCTCCAACCCATACCGCTACATGTTTATTTTTAAAACATTCAATCAAAACTTTTTGAAGCATTCCTCTAAAAAAAAGTTCTTCGCTTAAACCTGCCATGAATGCAATAACAAACAAATTCACCAAAAGCGTACTCGTATCGGTTCCTTGCATAAATGCTTCAGTGATAAGCTTGTTTTTTTCTTCACTATCCTTCATCCATTGTTCCAGTCCGTGCAGTGCCGCTGGTAAATGAATTTGTTGATTCAATTCCGCTAATGCATTGATAAGCGGTAGCGCCATAATCATTCCTAAGGCAGCAATAAGCGATGTATTGAAAGCCGGAGGTTTGGTGATCCCTAAATAATGAATTCGGGACTGTGTCAAATACCTGGCAAATAACAGTGAGGGAATAATAAAAAGGAGAATAACACTAAGGGCCTGACCAATTTTTAATAATTGAATCATGTCCTTATCATCCAGATTCAATGTTGCATTCTCTGCAAAGGCATTGGGTAGGACCAATAACAAAATGAATAACAGGATACCACCTAACTTTAACCACGAATATCTTTCTTTTTCAATGTTTTGCATTGTTTGCTCTATTTTGGTAATTTTGCGGTAAAATTACAAATAACGCGGTAATCCGTATTTGCTACGACTGCATTTATTTTGAACAATTCACAGAATGGTTAAGATTGGTAACATAGTGTTGGGTGATTTTCCTTTATTACTAGCGCCGATGGAAGATGTAAGCGATCCTCCATTTAGGGCAGTATGTAAAAAAAATGGTGCAGATTTGATGTATACCGAGTTTATTTCCTCGGAAGGACTTATCCGGGATGCCGCAAAGAGTGTTCAAAAACTGGATATTTTTGAGTATGAGCGCCCGATCGGAATACAATTGTTTGGTTCGGATATTAACTCCATGCGTGAGGCCGGCATTATTGCCAATGCTGCGAGACCCGATTTAATAGATATTAATTACGGTTGCCCTGTTAAGCAAGTGGCTTGTAAAGGTGCTGGGGCGGCTCTTTTGCAGGATATTCCCAAAATGGTTCAAATGACCAGCGAAATTGTGAAAATTGCTGATCGTCCGGTTACTGTGAAAACCCGCCTGGGATGGGATGATAAAACGAAGAATGTGGGAGAAGTAGCAGAAAGACTACAGGATATAGGCATACAAGCACTTACCGTTCATGGACGAACTCGTTCTCAAATGTACAAAGGAGATGCAGATTGGACCCTGATCGGAGAAATTAAAAAAAATCCTCGTATTCATATTCCTATTTTTGGAAACGGTGACATCGATTCTCCGGAAAAGGCAAAACTCATGAAAGAGCGATATGGCGTGGATGGAATTATGATTGGAAGAGCCAGCATAGGGTATCCGTGGATATTTAATGAGATTAAACATTATTTTAAAACAGGTGAACACTTGATAGCACCGACTATTCATGATCGTGTAAAGGTTTGCAAAGAGCACCTGGATTTTTCGATACGTTGGAAAAACGAACGATTAGGAATTGTAGAAATGCGTCGTCATTATACCAACTATTTCAGAGGGCTTCCTCATTTTAAAGATTACCGTTTAACACTTGTGACTACATACGACTATAAGGAAATCATGCAAGTGTTGGATGAAGTTGAAAACAAATACTCGAATATGGAAACGGTTTGATTGTGTCAGTTCGAGCACTTTATCTGAAGCGTTAGCGAATGATGAAAGTCGAGAACCCGGTTTTCAGTTCATCTGAAAAAATTAGCTGCATATGAAAAACAAAATCAAGCGTAACATACGCATCGCACGCTATGTTATTTACCGGGAGACGATCATCGATAAATCAGATATTTTATGGACATTTCTGGGTGGATTTTTCGGAATCGGAATCATCGGTTTTATTAGCTCCCGTTACTTCACATTAAATGATAATCTTTTTTTAATTGGCTCTTTTGGTGCTTCTGCGGTGCTGATTTATGGTGCTACCAATAGCCCTTTGGCGCAACCACGCAATCTTGTTGGTGGTCATGTGATTAGTGCACTGGTGGGTGTTACCATTCATAAATTGCTTCCGGGTGAAGTGTGGTTGTCGTCTGCATTGGCTGTATCCACCGCTATTGTAGCCATGCAAATAACCAAAACAGTTCACCCTCCGGGAGGTGCAACAGCACTCATCGCAAATATCGGTTCTGAAAAAATCAAAGCATTGGGATTTATGTATGTGTTATCTCCCGTGTTTACGGGTGTCACCATCCTCTTGATCATCGCTCTTATTTTTAATAACATTCCCAAGAACAGACGTTACCCATATAAAAGGCCTAGAAATAAAATACTTAGAAAGTTGTTTTCAAAAATGACTGTGAATATGCGTAAGCAGGCCGCTAAATAGGAATGGGCTAGATTTCCGGTCCACAT
Source organism: Bacteroidia bacterium (assembly GCA_035439365.1). Taxonomy (GTDB): domain Bacteria; phylum Bacteroidota; class Bacteroidia; order 2-12-FULL-35-15; family 2-12-FULL-35-15; genus 2-12-FULL-35-15. Next base: position 3,498 of record DAORKB010000104.1, on the reverse strand, counting down.
GCAGTCACTTTCCATTTTACTTTTTTGAATTTTTGAATGGTGTTGTTGGTAATATCACCCACATAGATGTTTTCTTCGTCATCTATAGCAACATCGTGATACCTGCAAGCAGGTCCTCCTTTGCGTAAGGTACTTTTATGAATTTCTAAACGGTTAACGGAATTGTAGACAAGCAGGCTTGAAAATTTTACTGTGTCGCCCATTGTGAGATAACTAATCATGATGAGTTTATGCTTTGCTGTATCATTTGTTACAGAATAAATGGCGCCTCTATCATGAAGGTGGTCCCATTCTTTTATAAATTTTCCTTCTGGTGAAAAGCTTTGAACCCTGCCGTTTTCGCGATCTGCAACATATACATTTCCTGCTGAATCCAAACTGATTCCATGTGGTAAATTAAATTCTCCCGGTTTATTTCCTTTTTTTCCCCACTCAAATAAGTATTTTCCACTAGCTGAAAATTTTACAACACGATTGTTCCCATAACCGTCACTTACATAGAAAGAACGATCAGCAGCGACAGCAACATCCGTAGGAAGGTTAAAATGTAAGGAGTCATCACCGGCTATTTTTTCAACTCCAAGTTTCAAAAGTAATTTTCCATTCGGGCTGAATTTAAAAACTTGGTGAAGCGCCACATCCGTCACCCAGATGTTGTTATCCTGATCCACCGTTAATCCATGTGGCATGATAAAAAGGTGAGCACCCCAGGCGTCTAAAATTTTGCCGCTGTTTCTATCCAGTTTAAGGACGGTATTTTCTGTGATGAGTGAATCGGTAAATGGTTCAATCCATTTTCGGTAAGCTCTGTGAAATACAAAAATATGTTGTTCGCTGTCAATACCAATACCAGTTGGATTCCCCAGCACACAGTTTGCAGGTAGCTGTGGCCAGTTATTTACCAGTTCATAACCAGGCATAGTAGCTTCTTGTTTATCTTTTTTTGCAGGAGTATTGCATCCGCTCATCAAAATGCATAGTGCAGCCAACGAAGTGCCTATTTTCACTATCAATTGTTTGCTCATTTCTACCAAAAATAATTTTTAATCAGTTGAATTTTTAATGTACTGACAACTGTTTCTTGGTAAATACCCTCACCGGATACCATGCTGCAAACAATCCAATCAATAGCACGACCGCACTAATAATAAGTACATCGGTAGATTGAATATCCATCGGGTAAGCATCCACGACATACCCCTCACTGAATTTTACAATAGAAAATGTAATTTGTAGCCAGCAGATTAATAACCCAAGGATAAGACCGGCAGCAGCGCCAATAATGGTTATCAATAACCCTTCAAACAGAAATATCCGGCGTATTAAAATCATATCAGCACCCATACTACTTAAAATAGAAATGTCCTTTTTCTTTTCAATAATGAGCATTGTAAGCGAACCGATCACATTAAAGGTAGCAACCACCAATATAAAAACAAGAATGATAAATACCCATAATTTTTCAGATTTCAATGTTTTATACAACAGCTCGTTTTGTTGCTGCCGGTTTTTTACAATGTAGTTATCACCAAGTAATTTTATAATGTCAGCTTGTACCTGTTCTACATTAATTCCTTTTTTTAATCCCAACTCAATAGAAGTAACCTCATCTTTGTAATCCAGTAACTGACGGGCTTTTCCAATATCCATCAATACATATTGATTGTCAAATTCATCACTGATAGAAAACAAACCGGACGGATAACACTTTAATTCATTCAATCCATCTTCCGGATTTAAAGCGTTGTTTGTTCCTCTTTTAGGTGCATAAATAGAGATAGGAGTTAGTACATTGCTGGGGCTTATTTCCAGGACATACGCCAATCCTTTTCCTAGCACAATATTATTCTTTGAAATGTCAAATTTACCATCCCTTACCAATGAATCAAAATTGTTCATTTGCTGAAATTCAACACTAACTCCTTTGATAATGGCAACAGATTGTTTGTCGTTGTACTTTAACAAGGCATTTCCTTCCATTACTTCCGTAAAATGAACAACACCCGGAAATTCCTTTAAAGCTTGCAACTCCGGTCGCCCCATCTCAAAAGTTTTCCCTCTTTTTGTAGTGATTTCAATATCGGGGTCAAATGAATTATAGAGCGATTCTACCAACTTGGATAAGCCATTAAAGCCGGAGAGTACAATCACAAGCGCCATGGTACCGATGCAAATACCACCTACAGAAATATAGGAAATGATGTTGATCGCATTGTGCGATTTTTTAGAGATGAGGTAACGCTTTGCTATAAAAAAGGGAACATTCATGGGGATTGTACCTTTTGAACCAAATTATTTTTTTAAAAGTTCTTCAATACGCATGGCATAATCCACGGAATCATCCAGAAAAAACACCAAATTGGGTATAATACGTACTTGCTTTTTTATGCGGGTAGATAATTTCATCCGAATATCTTTTGTATGCTCCTGGATTGATTTTAAAAGTGCTTGCTTATCCGGCACGTTAAACAAACTCACGTATATCCTTGCCACACCAAGATCCGGGCTTATTCGTACCTGCGTAACAGTAATCAAGGCATTACCAAATAGTAAACGCGTTTCTATCTGAAAAATCTCCCCCAACTCTTTTTGTACTAATCGCGATACCTTTAATTGTCTTGTTGAATCCATTTAACATTATTTTGTAAGCAGTAGATACTGATGAAACAGCAAAATTAACAAATTAACCACTACAAACCGTATATTTGCACCTGATTAGTCAAAATTAGATGAGAAAATTTTTCGGAGTACTTAAATATGTAAAAGGATATTGGAATTACGCGATTCTCAATATCACCTTTAATATTCTTTCCGTCATTTTTTCATTGTTCTCGTTGGCCATGCTGTTTCCGTTTTTGCAGGTATTATTGTTGGGGAAAGATGAAATTATTAAAGAAACAGTAGCCAAGGGGGTTCCGGCTTTTAAGCTGAATGCAACAACCATGACAGACATTGTCAATTATTACCTTGCTGAACGTATTGCTAGTCATGGAAAAATGGATGCACTCATCGCAATCTGTGTTTTTATTGTGATTACCATTTCGTTGAAGAATCTTTTTCGATACTTAGGGATGTTCTTCGTAAACCCTATTCGAAATGGGGTAGTACGTGACATACGCAATAGAATGTATAATAAAATTTTGAAATTGCCTTTATCCTATTACTCCGAAGAAAGAAAAGGAGATATCATGAGCCGTATGACAGTGGATGTTCAGGAAATTGAATGGAGCATTATGCAGTCGTTGGAAATGATTTTTCGTGAACCGATAACCATGCTTATGTTTTTGGCTACGATGATTATTATTAGCCCGGCACTTTCTGTTTTTTCATTGGTGCTGCTTCCTTTAAGTGGGTTGTTGATAGCAAGAATAGGAAAGAGTTTGAGAAGATCTTCTGCAAAAGGTAAAGAAAAAATGGGTGTTTTATTATCCATGATGGAAGAAGCGTTAGGTGGCCTTCGCATCATAAAAGGCTTTAATGCAGAGAAGAAAATGAACA
>DAORKB010000103.1:4380-11889 GCA_035439365.1 Bacteroidia bacterium | reverse complement strand
AAGAATCTGAAACTGAAAAGCTAGAGACACCCCATAAATCGGAAGAAGAACCAAAAGAATAATTAGTGATTATGCGGCTTATCACTTTTTGCTACCTTTGAAACGAATACCGTTCCACTCTTTTTTTTGTAGCTCAAAAATGTCATGATATATCCCAATTCTTCAGTCGACAATAACTCTTCCGAAATTCCACTTTCATGCTCAGCATTTGTTATCCGTAACTCATAACCTACTAATTGCTCTTCAGAAAAGTCTGGAATAATTTCTTTTCGTTTTGTTTTAATATTGTGGCACTTTGCACATGTCATGTCATACAATATTTTTCCCTTATCACATTGCGCTGCAAATCCAACTTTTGCCGTTGGTATCATTGCTTCCGGTAACTCATACGATAGTTCTTTAGGTGAGGCACATTGCGTAATTAAAACAACCGAAAACAATAGCGGTATTACAAAAAAATTTTTCATTAGTAAGTTCCTCCCACTTTACGCTTATTTAATACAGCAATCGAGGACACCGGTAATTGTGCAGGCGCTACTTCAAAAACTACATGCTCTGTTAAAGAATAAATAAATGCAAGCAATTGTTTTTTCTCATTTGCTGATAAATGTAATGAATCAGCCGAAAGCGTTTGATTCTCTACTACTAAACCTTTTCCACTGCCTCCACCGGCGTCATAAAAATCAATTACTTGTTCCAGGGTAGCAAAAACACCATTGTGCATATACGGTTTTGTTTTCTCTGCATTTCTGATTGTACCGGTTCTAAATGTATGCGCTGTTTCTTTTGCTGCATTTATTTCATAACGCCCCTTATCCGCACTTATCGCTTTATAGGTTGTATCTTGCGGAACACCCAACACTTCAAATTCTGATCCTACATAAGGTGGTTTCACTCCGTTAAATTGAGGAACAAAATGGCAGGTTGCACATTGTGCTTTGCTCATAAATACATTGAACCCTTTTTTGGACATAGGATCCAATTCTTTTGTTGTATTCATGGCTTCATCAAATGCTGCGTCATACTTACTAAACTTACTGTAATAAAAACTAAGCGCCGAAGTAATGTGCTCCATCGTAATTTCTTTTTCCTGAGGTGTGTATTTCAGTAAACTCGTAAATGTTTTCTTATACTCTTTGCAGCTCAACACCTTCTTCAACACTTCATCTGCGTTAGCTCCCATTTCCTTTGGGTTGGTAATAACTGCCAACGCCTGATCCTTCATAGAAATATGCTTACCATCCAGCATCAACAAATGATTATAAGGTACATCCAACAAAGAGGGTGTGTTTCTTTCCAGTTTATCCTTTTGATTGTATTGAAGAGCAGTTGGGTTTAATGTATCCGTTAAAAAAGCGGTAGATTGATGACAGGATACACAACTACGCATGTTGTTACCAGATAAGATCGGATCATAAAATAAAAGTTTGCCAACCTTATCAATACTTGCTAACGCTTCTTCATTCGTTACTCTCAAAAAAATACCTTTTGTACTTTGTCCCTGGTATAAATTTTTGCTAAAAATAGAGGTGCTTGTTTTGGTAAGCGAATAATCTACATAACTTCTGCTACTGACATGATACTTCCGAATGAATTCCTGATTAAGTGCAAAAAGCGGGTTCACATAGTTTTTAAGAAATGTAAAATGATCAAACCGGCTGTAACTCGGTGGTTGATTGTTTGCATAAGCGATTGTTTTTTTAAACAAATCCAAATACTCACCACTAAAAGGTGTTTCAGAAAATTCCTCGTTAAATTGCAGGTATGTTGCATGCACATCATTCAACATAGATCTTAATTCGAAAATGACCTGGGAAGTATCAGGGCACTCAAATCCTGTTGTATAGATCGCAGAGAGATTCAGCAAAAACAATCGATTGCAAAGAAAAAAATGATCGGGAGATGTTAACCGGTTTGTTATTGAATCATGCGTATAAATTTCAGCTGCCGCTATAGATTCCTGTAGCAGATCCAACAACACCTTCGATTCCATTTTCTCTTCATCCAGGTAAAGGGCTGCCAGTGTAAGTCCTGCTCCATCTCTTTTATAAGGCTTTTCAAATTTTTCAAAAACCTCTGTTTCCCATTCAACCGGTAAAGGGCCATTGATCTTTTTATAAGCAATGGGCTCTAAATAGCGAAGCCATATATCAACATTTTTTAATGCAATACGGGATTGATTAATTTTTAACCGAATGATCTCCTTTGATGTTTCTGTTGATAAATCACTTTTTCTAACCAACTGAAACAATTGTTTCTGCTGCTCTTGAAATTTATTGATTTGTTCCTTGTATCTGGACAGATAAGGATTTTCCGTGTCTGTATTCTTGAAAGAGATAAAAACGAAACCAGTAATTATAAAAATAAATAAAATTACACTTATTTTTTTCATTTCATTCTACCACATAAATCTTGATTATTTAATTTTTTCAATGTGCTACTATAATTTTAGTGATTCTTTGTCCTTCACTTGAATTAAGCGTTGCGTAATAAATACCATTATCTAAATCTGAAGTTGCTACTTCAATTCGTTGACTTTCTTTAAAAATAGTTGTTGTTAAAACCGGTTGCACTTCTTTGCCTTGCAAATTGAAAATATGGATGTCAACTGCTTGCTGTTCATTTGATGCTATTTCAATTGTTGCTACATCTTTTGCAGGATTTGGATACACCTGTAAACCGGAAAAGGCAGGAGCAAAACATTCAACAACGGTTGTAAAAGTAGCCTCCGCCTCAAGCTTTACATTGTAAATACCTTCATCCAGATCATTATTAATAATATTAATTGTGGATGATCTGGTTCCTCCTTTTTTGGGTGTAAATATTACATGAATTGAAAAATCTTTACCGGATTCAATATTTATCGGATAGAAAGGAATTTCTGCTAGTCTATATTCAACTGCATTTTCTCCCGTAAAATTTATATCACTTACCACAAGGGTAGCAGGTCCGGAATTGCTTATAAAAAATTCTTCTGTGTGAGAATGGCTCAAACTCACATTTCCAAAATGTGTGTGTTTTTTTGTAGAGGGTATACTATCCCCATCTGGTATTTCTTCATTATTTCCCACCAGAATAATTTCAGGAATAAACGTTGCCTTTTCCTCAACTTGTGCATTTACATTCATTGCAGCGTTAATAACCAGGTAAAGGGTAATACATGCAAGTAAATTTCTCTTCATAAGCGGATCGTTTTTAGGTTAACAAAGGTGGTTTTAGTATGTTATGTTATCGTTTCCAAAACATTATCGATAAAAAAACAAATTGCAATTCACCCTGCCATAGGGTTGTCAGTCCCCCCTTTTACTTTTGTTTTATAAATCATAAAAACTAAGAAAATGGAAACGATTCAGCAATCAAAAACAAAAACAACGAATGATGTGATTCAGCAATTGATAAAAGAACTGGAACAGGAAAGCAAAACAACCCGAAAAATGTTATCCATTATTCCTGCGGATAAATTCGACTGGAAACCACATCCCAAAAGCATGGATATTCAAAAGCTAGCCACGCATATTGCGGAGTTACCAGAATGGATTTCGATGACATTGAACACATCCGGATTAGACTTTGCAACCACGCCATACAGTCCTGTAAAAATTGGAAACACAACTGATCTGCTTACTTATTTTGAAAAAACACTTGCCGAAGGAAAGGCCCGTTTGGAAAAAGCAAAAGATGCGGATTTATCCCCCGACTGGACATTGAGAAACGGAGAACAAATATTAAATAAATCATCAAAGGCTGAAGTGATCCGTATGGTGTATTGTCAGATTGTGCATCATCGTGCACAGCTGGGTGTATACTTGCGTTTGCTGAACATACCTATTCCAGGAAGTTATGGCCCAAGTGCAGATGATATGGGAACGGGAATGTGAATTGAACCTGTTATTCATCAAAAGCTTGAGGCGATTTATAGATTAAAACGGCAACGAAAAATGGTTGTGGGTAAATGAAAAAGGCAGGGATGATCCTGCCTTTTTATTCCTAATGTAATCTATTACTTCGAAATCACTTTCATCAACTCATCCAATTTTGGTGACAACACAATTTCTGTTCTTCTGTTTTTTGCTTTCCCCTCTGTCGTCGTATTGTCTCCTATCGGGAAAAATTCTCCTCTGCCAGAAGCGGTTAAGCGGTGTGGGTCCATTTTATAAGTTGTTGTCAATAATCTAACAACATTTGTTGCACGCGCTGTACTCAGATCCCAGTTATCCGCGTATTCGTTTGTTTTAATGGGTACATTATCCGTATGCCCTTCAATTGCTATAGAAACATCCGCATTTTTATTCAGCACATTCGCTAATTTTTCAAGTGCTGTTTTCCCTTTACTTTCTACATCCGCTTTTCCTGACTTAAAAAGTAATTTGTCAGACATGGATACATACACTTTTCCATCATGCATACTCACCGTTAATTCATCCGGATTAAATCCTAACAATGCATCCTTTACTGTGCTTGTTAATCGTGACATAACAGAATCCTGCTTTCTGATAATGCTTTCCAGGTCTTTCAAACGGCTGCTTAAATTTTGCACGTTTTTCTCTCTGTCCTTCAATTCATTTTCTTTGTTCTTTAACTCTTTTTGTTTTTTTTCCAAATCGCTGCTCAGCATGGCCACAGTATTTCCGGAGGCTGCTTTCAACTCATCATACTTTTGTTTTTGTGTCTCCAGTTCGGCTTTTTTCCGATTCAGTTGATTACACAAGGTATCTCTTTCTGTAATTGCTGCTCTATATCGTTTTGACATTACCTTTGGTGGTTTGCCGCTCAACCCACAATCAACATGCGGTGCACAGGCAGTAAAAGAAAATATGATCAGAAGGCTTATTGCTATTAAACTTGTTTTCATACGTTTTTTGAATTTATTTTTAATCGTCTAAAAGTACTTATTTAAATCTAATTTTGTGCCTATCTATAATCACATTTTGAACTAAGCACTATGTAACTATGTGCCTATGTGTTTGATTTTATTTAAACACGTAGACACATAGCTACATAGATTCATCTTATCATTTCGTATTACAACATAAAAAAAGGAGTAGCAAATACTACTCCTTCCTGTTTTTCAAACTTTCCTGATTATCATTTCTGAATGGTCAATTTCTGTTTTGAGAATCCTTTTGAACTTCTCAATTCAACAATATAGAACCCGGTGTTCAAATCACTCACATTTATCTGTTGTGTTTGTTGCTCAATTGATGTTGATTTTACTAATGCCCCAAGCGAATTATAAATGTTCATCATGATATTTTTTGAGTTCGTTAAATCAACATTTATGTTCAATGACTCATTTGCAGGGTTCGGATAAATAGAGAATATAAAATTATTTTCATACTCATAGATACCGATCGGGCTGGTGCTTGCAATATTTGAGCGCGAAATCTTCATTGGTTTTGATGAATTACATGACGCCGCACTTGTAATTTCAACCTGGTAATACAATGTTCCGGAAGGCGCACCAATATCTGTATACGTATCGTTTGCTCCCGCAGTACTTCCTATCATTTGCAAGTTTGTTTTTGAAGTTCCTCTGTATATGATGTAAGACGAAACCGTAACACCTTCATATTTTTCCCATGTCAGGTTAAAATCTGTTCCTGTTCCTTTTTTTACTGTCAGATACATTGTTTTGTGAGGAGCACTTAAACTTGTTTCCACACCGCAACTGTCTTTCATGGATATTTTATACCTCGCCGATTTTACTTCCGGCTGAGAACCTGCATCGCTATACATTGTTGCTGCGTTTTTAGATACACTTCCTATTTTCGCAAAAGTTCCGACAACTGCTGTTTCTCTGTAAACAAGGAATGAATCGATTGCACCTTCTGTTGGTTTAGGCCATACAACTAAATTTTTATTCAAACTGTCTAACCCAACGATACAAATATCTGTTCCGCTCAATGGTACATAATCCACTTCCACCTGATCGGTGGCTTTGCATGCACCAAATGGTGTAAATACAGATAGTGTATAGGTTGTATTTCCAAGTGTTGTTGTCGGATTAGGAATGTCTGTTCTGTTTAATCCTTTTGCTGGCGCCCAATAGTAGGTTAATGTTCCATTTCCCGTATAGTTGGTTATTGCGCTATCCAACTGCACGCTTTTTCCGCAAGTGATGATTTTATCCAAACCAACATTTACCGACAATGGAATTACAATTACATTGATTGTATCATAGGCAATACACCCATTCAATGATTGTACTTTCACAATGAATGTTGTATTTTGAGCAACATTCACAATTGGGTTTGCAATATTTGAAAAATTCAAACCTGATTGCGGGGTCCATGCATAACTCAATGCATCTGTTCCTGTATAATTTGAAGTTACTTCCAGCTGCCCTGTACCTCCACAGGTTATTGTTTTATCCGGTCCGGCAACTGCTTTTAATGTACCCACAAGCACATCCACTGTATCATATGCTTTACATCCGTTTGGTGTGGTAACAATTACAGAGAAAGATGTTTTCTGCGAAACACTTGCTTTAGGATTTGGAATATTCGATAAGTTCAAACCTGCACTTGGTTTCCAGGCATAACTTAGTGCACCAATACCTGAATAGTTCGTCGTTACTTCCAATTGTGCCTCACCTCCGCAAACAAGTGTTTTATCTGTACCTGCATTTGCTTCAAACACATGAGCTGTAATCTTTATACTATCCTTGGCTGTACATCCGCTTGGTGTGGTGATATTCACATAATAAGTTGTTGTTTGCATTGGACTGGCAACCGGGTTAGCAATGTTTGATAAACTCAAACCGGTAGATGGTGTCCAGGCATAGGTAAGTCCTGTTCCATTATAATTCGTTGTTATACCCAACTGAATTCCTTCACCACAAACAATATCTTTATTACTGCCTGCATCAACGGTTAACGGTCCTACATATACCGTTACAGTATCTTTAGAAACACAGCCATTTGGCGTAGTAACTGTAGCTACATAAGTTGTTAACACTTTTACTGTTGATGTTGGGTTTGGAATGGTTGTACTATTTAAGCCTGTCACAGGAAACCATGCATAAGAAAGACTTCCCGTTCCGGAATAGTTTGAATTTATATAATCCAACTGAACGGAATTTCCACAGGAAACAATCTTATCACCTCCTGCATTTATTTTGAATGGATCTACAATCACCTTTACACTGTCAAATGATTGACATCCATTTGGAGTGGTTACGGTTACATAATACATGGCTGATTCTTTCACCGTTGCAACCGGATTCGAAATATTTGCAGCACTTAAACCACCCGTTGGCGACCAGGAGTAAATTAGCGATCCGGTTCCTGTATAATTGGTAGTTGTATTATCCAATTGCGCACTTGAACCACAAACAATTGTTTTATCATTTCCTGCTTCCACTTTAAGTGGATCTACATTAACTGTAACGCTATCAATTGCAGTACAACCATTCGGAGTGGTTACGGTTACATAGTATTTTTTTGTTTGCGTGATTGTTGCTTTCGGTCTTGCAATTGTATCATTATCTAAACCAACAGATGGGTTCCA